>DASTEA010000060.1:0-5991 GCA_035710075.1 Thiobacillus sp. | reverse complement strand
AAAGGATTTAGGCCGTTTCATAGGTCAGGGTCTATTGAGAAGGTCCATGGACTTGAGGGTGTGATCCAGCAGGTCAAATTCATGTGCGCCATCCATGAAATGGCTGGCGTTCTTGACGATCGCCATGGGTGTCTGGATATGCTTCAGCGCTTTCAGCCAGCCATGTCCGAGCATGTCGTCGGCGTCCCCCATGATGAGCCTCATGTGGACCGGTGATTGTTTCAATACCGACAGCGTGTGGGGCTGGTCCCAGCGCACATAGGAAAGCAAAGCTTCCGGCGTCGACAGGTATTTTCTGCAGTAAGCCAAATGCTGGGTGACCAGCGTGCGTTGCTCGAGCGGCCCCTGGTTTTCCAGCCGTGCGATGAGCGCTGCGCGCGGTGTCGTGCCGACCTCGGCTTCGATCAGCGAGACGCCGATATAGCCTTTTACGGCCGCATCCGGCCCGGCTGACAGGTAGGCCAGCAGCTGCAGGCTGCCAAAACTGTGGCCGAGCAGCACGATCGAGCGGTGACCATGCGATTTCAGCCAGTCCACCCAGCGTGCAATTTCGGCGATATCGTCATCCAGGCTGTGGCGGTGCACCGCTTCGCACGCCAGGCTTTGCGTCCGGTTGGGGATGTTCAGGCTGAGCGTGGGCGCCAAGACCGGATAGCCGGCATCATTCAGGCCGCGGGCCAGGGTGGCCACGGTGGGGAAATCGCGCGTCTGCAAGAAGCCGTGCAGCAGCAGCACGGCAGGTTTGTCGCGCTCGCCAATCAGATGTTCAGCGCTGGCGGGGATGCCGGGGCGCATTTCCAGCTGAACAATTTCAGCGTGAAGCGAAGTCGGGAGCGCCGATAACAGCAAGCAGAACAGGAGTGCGCGCATGGCAGGGATCATGATGAAACTATGACATTAACGGCAGGAAGTCGACAGAACTGAAGCCCGATTCAAGCGCTTAGGCAGCGGCCGGAGTGGTACACTCGGACTCGAAATCTGGTCCCGGTATGTTTGATCTTAAAAGCAAATTTTCCCCTGAAGGCGCGTGTGCCGCGGTGCTGCCTGGCTGGCGCTCGCGCCCGCAGCAGCTCGCCATGGCCGAGGCGGTCGAGCGGGCGATCGCCGACAACCGCGTGCTGCTGGCCGAGGCCGGAACCGGCACCGGAAAAACGCTGGCGTATCTGATTCCCGCCCTGCTGTCGGGCGGGAAGGTGGTGATCTCCACCGGCACCAAGGCGCTGCAGGACCAGCTGTTTCATCGCGATCTGCCGGCCGCGCGCCGCGCGCTGAAGTCGCCGGTCAAGGTGGCCTTGCTGAAAGGCCGCGCCAATTATGTCTGCCACCATCACTTGCAGCGCAACTTGAGCGATGGCCGTTTCGCCCACCGCGACGATGCCGCGTGGCTGGCCAAAATCGCCCGCTTTGCCGAAACCAGCAGCAGCGGCGACCGTGCCGAGGCCGAAGGCATCCCCGAGGACGCCACTGCCTGGCACTACGCTGTCTCCAGCCGCGACACCTGCCTCGGCAGCGAATGCAGCCATTTCAAGGACTGCTTCGTGATGGCGGCGCGCAAGGCCGCGCTCGATGCCGAAGTGGTGGTGGTCAACCACCACCTGTTCTTTGCCGACCTGTGGCTGAAGGACGAAGGGGTCGCCGAACTGCTGCCCGCCTGCAACACCGTGATTCTCGACGAAGCGCACCAATTGGCCGAAACCGCCGCGCAGTTTTTCGGCGAGACGCTGTCCACCGCGCAGCTGCTCGATCTGGCAGGCGACACCAAGCGGCTGGCGGCGGTGAAGGCGGGCGATTTCCCGGCCCTGCGCCGTGCAGCGGAGGACCTCGCCAAGGTCGTGCGCGACCTGCGCCTGGCCTTTCCGCAGAACCCGATCAAGTCGACTATGGCCGAACTGACACGCTACGAAAAATGGCCGGATGCGCTGAAAACCCTGTCGGCGGCGCTGGATGAAACGACGAAGCTGCTGGAAACCCAGGCCGAGCGCGACGCCGACCTGAAAAACTGTTTCGAGCGCGCACAAGGTGTGCAGGCCACCCTGGCCAGTTGGCAGCGCGCGGACGATCCCGAGAATCCCCGCGTGCGCTGGCTGGAAACCACCCTGAGTTCGCTGCTGCTGCACGCCACCCCCTTGTCGGTCGGCGCGATGTTCGGCGCCAAACTCACCGAACGCGCGCAGGCGTGGATCCTCACCTCGGCCACACTCTCCGTCGGCGGCGACTTCACCCACCTGAAAACGCGCCTCGGCATCGAGGACGCGGAAACCCTGTGCGTCGACAGCCCCTTTGACTACCCGCGACAGGGCGTTCTCTACGTTCCGCAGGGCCTGCCCGCGCCCAACACGCCCGAATTCACCGAAGCCGTCGTCAAAGCCGCGCTGCCGGTGCTGGAAGTCAGCCGCGGTCGCGCCTTCATCCTGTTCACCAGCCTGCGTGCGCTGGAGAAGGCGCGCGGCCTGTTGATCGACGCGTTCAAGTTCCGCGGTTGGGACTATCCGCTGCTCGTGCAGGGCGACGCGCCGAAGAACGAACTCCTGGCACGCTTCCAGAAAGCCGGCAACGCCGTGCTGCTGGGCAGCCAGAGTTTCTGGGAGGGGGTCGACATGCCCGGCGACGCGCTGTCGGTCGTCATCATCGACAAGCTGCCGTTCCAGCCGCCCGACGACCCAGTGGTCGCCGCGCGCATCGCCCAGGCCGAGAAGAACGGCGGCAAGCCCTTCATGGACTACCAGCTGCCGCATGCGGCTATCAGTCTCAAGCAGGGGGCGGGGCGGCTGATCCGCACCGAGACCGATCGCGGCGTGTTGATGATTTGCGATACGCGGCTGGCGGACAAGCCTTATGGGCGCTTGTTGTTGAATGCGCTGCCGGCGATGACGCGGACGAGGAAGCTGGAGGTGGTGGAGCGGTTTTTTGCGGCGGAGGCGTCGCCGGTCATTGCGAGCGAAGCGAAGTAATCCAGTGCGGGGTTGGCACGAAGCAAGGAAAGTAACTAGCTACGGGCTACCCCGGCCAACGACATTTAGCTGGCACAACCCTCACTACTCGCTGGTGCTGCGCGCTGTGATTCGCACTGGATTGCTTCGCTGCGCTCGTAAAGACAGATTGGATCACGCGATCAAAGCGTCTGCACGAACCCCAACACCTCCGCCGCATGCCCCGGCGCCTTAAGCCCGCGCCAGCTTTTCACCAGTTTGCCGTCCACGTCGAACACAAAGGTGCTGCGCTCGATTCCGCGCACCTGCTTGCCGTACATGTTCTTCAGCTTCATCACGCCGAACAGTTCGCAAGCCTTTTCATCCGTGTCAGCCAGCAGGTCGAACGGAAATCCGAATTCAGCCTTGAAGCCTTCGTGTGATTTGAGGCTGTCGCGCGAGACGCCGACGACGATGGCTTTGGCCTTGGCGAAGTCGGGGTAGAGATCGCGGAATTCCTGTCCTTCGAGGGTGCATCCGGAGGTGTTGTCCTTGGGATAGAAATAGACGACAACAGTCTTGCCGCGATGGTCGGACAGCTTGAATGTCGTGCTGCCGGTGGAGGGGAGTTCGAAATCTTGGATGACGGGTTCGCTCATGGCTTGTCTTTCTTTGCTTGGCTTAATTATCGGGTAGAGGATTTCAGTAACACGATGACGGCGCCGGCGCCGCCGTCGACGGTGCGCGCCTGGCAGAAGGCGAGCACGTCTTCGCGCTGGGTGAGCCAGTGGCGCACCTTGTTTTTCAGCACCGGCAGGCGGTTTTTCGAGCCGTGTCCCTTGCCGTGGATGATGCGCACGCAGCGCCGGTCTTCGAGCATGCAGCGGTTGAGGAAGGCGGCCAGTGCGCGCCGTGCTTCGTCGCCGGTGTGGCCGTGCAGATCGAGTTCGCCCTGGATGTCCCAGCCGCCGCGCCGCAGTTTCCTGAGCGCGGCAGTCGGCACGCCGGGGCGCGAGAAAACCAGCTCCTCGCCGGTGGAGAGCGCGGCTTCCCAGTCCCACGGGTCGGCCAAGGAATCGACCAGGACTTGCTGCTCGTCGCGCAGGCGCTGGCGAGCGATGGGCTTGGGGCGCGGGCGCGCGACGTCTGCGCGATCGGAGGGGGGCAGGGGAACGGCGTCGGCGACGGCGCGGCGAAACAGCATGGCGCCGTCCTCGGGGACCTTGGGCTTATGCGGCGCCTGGTGAAGCGAGGCCGGCGCCGCGGTCTGCTCGCGCAACACGCGGCGCATGCGGGCCAGCGCCTCGAACGAGGCGGGGCCGAGCGCACTGTCGCGGGCGCGCTTCATGCCGGATCACTCGCTGGCCCGGATCGCGCTCAGGCCTTGCCGAGCGCGTCGAGGTAGCGTTCGGCGTCGAGCGCGGCCATGCAGCCGGTGCCGGCGCTGGTGACGGCCTGGCGGTAGATGTGGTCCTGCACGTCGCCGGCGGCGAACACGCCTTCGATGCTGGTGGCCGTCGCGTTGCCCTTGTTGCCGCCCTGGGTGACGATGTAGCCGTTTTCGAGCTCGATCTGGCCTTCGAAGATGCCGGTGTTGGGCTTGTGGCCGATGGCGATGAAGACGCCGGTGAGCGCGATGTCCTTGGTGGCGCCATCCTTGGTGCTCTTGATGCGCATGCCGGTGACGCCGGTCTTGTCGCCCAGCACTTCGTCCAGCGTGCGGTCAAGCTCGAGGCTGATCTTGCCTTCCTTGACCTTCTCCATCAGATGATCGACCAGGATCTTCTCGGACTTGAAGGTGTCGCGGCGGTGCACCAGGGTGACGTGCTTCGCAATGTTGGCGAGATACAGTGCTTCCTCGACCGCGGTGTTGCCGCCACCGATGACGGCGACGTCCTGGTTCTTGTAGAAGAAGCCGTCGCAGGTGGCGCAGCCCGACACGCCCTTGCCCATGAAGGCCTGCTCGCTTTCCAGCCCCAGGTACATGGCCGAGGCGCCGGTGGCGATGATGAGCGCATCGCAGGTGTAGGTGCCGGAATCGCCGATCAGGGTGAAGGGCTTTTCGGTCAGCGTGGCGGTGTGGATCTGGTCGAAGAGGATTGCGGTATTGAAGCGCTCGGCGTGGCGCTGGAAGCGGTCCATCAGTTCGGGGCCCTGCACGCCGTCGACGTCGGCCGGCCAGTTGTCGACGTCGGTGGTGGTCATCAGCTGGCCGCCCTGCTGCATGCCGGTGATGACGACCGGCGAGAGGTTGGCGCGCGCGGCGTAGACGGCGGCGGAATAGCCGGCGGGGCCAGAACCGAGAATGACGAGTTTGTGGTGTTGGGTGCTCATGGTCTGCGCTCGGACGATGGGAAAGCCGGCTATTCTAACCAAACTTGGCGACAGCGTTTCCATGCTGCCTGCCCGGTATAATTCAAAGCACTTTGTCTGGTTAAGTTCCCATGGCGCGTCCCGCTCCCCGTTCGTCTACCCCTTTGCCGCCCCGTATGCAACGCCTGCTTCGCGAAGCCCGCGCGCTGCTGGTGGGCTTTGCCGCGCTGCTGCTGGCAGCGATTCTGCTCAGTCACAACGTGGCCGACCCAGGCTTCAGCACCACCGGCAGTGGCGCTGCGATCCATAACTTGGGTGGCAAAATCGGCGCCTGGCTGTCCGATCTGCTGCTGATGATTTTCGGTGTGTCGGCCTGGTGGTGGGTGCTGCTGGCCCTGGCCTATGTCATCCACACCTTTCGCCATCTGGATGAAACGCCGCTGGCGGATCGCCGTCAACGCTGGCTCCGGCTCGGCGGTTTCGGCTTGCTGCTGCTGGCCAGCACCGGCGTCGAATGGCTGCGCGCCTGGCACTGGGCGGTGATGCTGCCCGACGCGCACGGCGGCGTGCTGGGTGCCGGCGTCGGCGCGGCTGCGGGTGCGCTGCTGGGGTTCACCGGCGGTTCGCTGATCCTGCTGCTGCTGATGGCGGTGGGGTTCAGCCTGTTCACCGGCGTGTCGTGGCTCAGCATGGCCGAGCGTACCGGGGAGTGGGTGGAGCGGGCCTGGCGGAAGTCGATCCAGACCTGGCAGGACTATCGAGATCGCCA
>DASTEA010000059.1:0-7626 GCA_035710075.1 Thiobacillus sp. | reverse complement strand
TCTGCAGCGTCAGGTAGCGCAGCGCGTCGGCGGCCAGCAGTGTCTGGTAGATGGCCGCTTCGCTGGTCGCGTCCGGCAGCGCAGGCTGGTTCGGGCCCAACAGCGGCGCCGCGCCCAAGCGGTTGATTTCCGGAAAGCTGTCGGCGAAATACTGGATGCCTTCGCAGAAAAGGGGAAGGGTCTCGGGGGTGGGCTGCATCCGGGCGCTCATGGCGGTTCCTTTCACGATATGAAAATGTCTCACATAATGTGAAACGATGAGCGTATTGAAACAGATCAGGCGACAAATTTCACATTGCGTGATAAATTTTCACTTCATGAAAAAAATAAGCTCTTCAATTCAGGTGCTCGACCGTGCCATGGCGCTAGTCGGGGTCCTTTCCCGGGCGCCGGGCCCGGTCGGTCTCACCCGGCTGGCCGGCGAGGCCGAGCTGCATACCGCCAGCGCGCACCGCATCCTCGGTTCACTGATGGCGCATGGCCTGGTCGAGAAAACCGGCGCCGGCGAATACGATCTGGGCGTGCGCTGGCTGGAAGTGGGCAATCGCCTGCGTGCGCGTCTCAATATACGTCAGGTGGCGATGCCTTTCATGCAGCGACTTGCTGAGTTGACAGGCGAAACGGTCAATCTGATTGTTCGCCGCGGCGACGAAGCGGTCTACGTCGAGCGCGTGACCGGCGGGCAGACGCTGATCCAGGTGGTGCAGGTGGTGGGCGCGCACGCGCCGCTGCACGTGACCGCCGTCGGCAAGATCTTTCTTGCCGAGGACAGCGCCAGCGGCGTGATGGGCTACGCCGACCGCACCGGCCTGCCGGCTTACACCAGCAACACCCTGACATCCCTGGACAGACTGCAGGCCCAACTTGCAACCATCCGCGTTGAACAGCTCGCACACGACCGCGAGGAAGCCGAGATGGGCGTCGCGTGCATCGGCGCGCCGATCCGTGACGCCGAAGGGAAGCTGGTTGCCGGATTGTCGATTTCCGCCCCGGCCGATCGTCACAAGCCGGGCTGGGACGAGGCGTTGAAAAAAGCCGCCGCGCAGACCGGCGCAGCACTGGGTTACCTGGCCAATGGCTGAACGCTACGTTGCAGGCGCTGTATTCCCTTGCCCCGCAGGGGCTTTGTTGGCAATGTGGCGGCCATGACTGCTGCCATGCTCGCCCCCGCCACCCGTTTCCAGATTGCCGCCTGGCTGATGATGGCCAGCGGTTTGCTGCTTGTCATGTTCCTGCGGCTGTTGCCGGCGATGCTTGCCGGCCTGCTGGTGGTGCAGCTGGTTCACCTGCTGGCGCCGCGGTTTGTCATCGGCAAGCTCGGCCACACCTGGTCCAAGGTGCTGGTGGTGTCCTTGATCACGCTTATTGTGTTGGGCGCGCTGGGCGGCGTCACCACCGGCGCCATCCTGTATTTGCGCACTGAAGGCGGACTCGCCGGTCTGCTCACCAAAATGTCCGAGGTGATCGAAAATTCGCGCGAGCTGTTGCCGACCTGGGCCGGGGGATGGCTGCCGCAGGGCGACGAGTCGGTGATTCGCGCGGGTCTGGTCGACTGGCTGCGCGAGAATGCGCAGGAGCTGCGCAAACTGGGCGGCAATGCCGGCCGCGTGCTGCTGCTGATCCTGGGCGGCTTCATCATCGGCAGCTTCATCGCGCTGCGCGAGGCTTCGCCGCACCAAACGATGGCGCCGCTGGCGCATGCCCTGTACGAACGTGCCCACCGCCTCGCCGAAGCGTTTCGCCGCGTGGTGTTTGCGCAGGTGCGGATCTCCGCGCTCAATGCCCTGCTGACCTGGGTCTATCTCGTCCTGGTCCTGCCCGCGTTCGGCGCCGAGCTGCCTTTCGTCAAGACCATGGTGCTGCTCACCTTTGTCGTCGGCCTGCTGCCGGTGCTGGGCAACCTCATTTCGAACACCATCATCGTCATCATTTCGCTGTCGCATTCGCTGTACGTCGCCGCGGGCTCGCTCGCCTTCCTGGTCATCATCCACAAGCTCGAGTATTTCGTGAATGCCCGTATCATTGGCGGCCAGATCAAGGCGCGCGCGTGGGAGCTGCTCATCGCCATGCTGGCGATGGAGGCCGCCTTCGGCGTGCCGGGCGTGATTGCCGCACCGGTGTTCTACGCGTATATCAAAAAAGAACTGTCCGATAGGGAATTAATTTAATGGCAAGCGACACCGAATCCCTCGTCATCACCGCCAGCGGCGAAGACAAAATTGGCCTGGTGGAAGGCTTCACCCGCCGCATCAGCGAATCCGCCTGCAACATCGAGGAGTCGCGCATGGCCGCGCTCGGCGGGCGCTTTGCGCTGCTGATGCGCGTTTCCGGCAGCTGGGACGCGCTGGCCAAGCTGGAAGCCCGGTTGCCGGCCGTGGGCGAGGAACTCGGCCTGGCGCTCACGCAGCAGCGCACCCGTCCCACCCGTCCGGAAAAGCCGCTGATCCCGTACACCGTCGAAGTCGCCGCGCTTGACCAGCCCGGCATCGTCAACAGCCTTGCCAATTTCTTCGCACGCCTGCACATCAACATCGAGGCGCTCGAGACCGAAACCTACCCCGCCCCCCACACCGGCGCGCCCATGTTCGCCGTCCACATGACGCTCGGCATTCCCGCCGATGCCCACATCGCCACCCTGCGCGGCGATTTCCTCGATTACTGCGACGACCAGAATCTCGACGCGACCTTCGAGCCGGTGCGGATGTAAGGCAACGGGACCTTGAGCGCGCGCAGCACTCGGCTCTGGTCTCCCTGCGCTGCCTGCCGCGATTTTTGACGGGGCGGTGCAAGACGCCCGATCAACCGCTCTCGGTGCTGTTGAGTTCGATGTAAGACGTCGGGATCGCGCTATCCGGGGTTCGCGGGCGCGGCTGGCTGCGCAGCAGCGCCGCTTCCACCCGTGCAGCCTGCAGTGCCGGGCGATCGATGATGGCGGGATACAGCCTGCAGTGCTTCTCGATCAGTTCGGCCTGCCCGCAGGCGCAGGCTTCGAGCGCGCTGCGCGTGGCGGGGTCGAGCTGCGGCAGCAGCAGCAGCCACGGCGCCTGCCAGGCGTGATAGTCGTGCACCAGCCGGGTGTGCGCCGCATCCATTCCGGCGGTGGCGATGAACAGCGGCGGGAAGGCGTCGGCGTCGAGCACGCGCCCGCGCAACGCATCACCCCCCTTGAGCGTATGCAGCCCCAGCCCGGCGCCGTCGTCGGCACGGAGAAACCATTGCGCCACGCCGCTGGCGAGGCTGTTGACGTGGCGCGTCAGATACACCGCGGCGGGTTCGTTGAGGCCGGCGATGGCCGCACTGCTGAAACTTTCCTGCGCGGCCATCCCCGCGCGCCAGTCGAGCGGCGGCTGGGTGTCGGTTTCGCTGTCGGCGCGCACGCTGTGCAGCAGCGCCAGCGGCTGGTCGTCGCGACCGAGCAGCCACAGCTCAAAGGCATCGCGGAATTTGAAGGGCACGTCGCGATGCGCCTTGAGCAGATGCTCGTAGACGACCGCGCCCATCTCCTCCAGCCGCCTGAAATCGTCCGACGGATACAGCGGCCCGCGCTTGAGGCCGCCCTCCGCCGACCAGTGGCCGTAACGGATGTCGGAGATCAGCGCGCGCTTGCCGGCGCGCCCGAGGCCGTCGAGCAGCGCGTCGTTGGCCACATAGATATCCCACTCGATGCCGTCGGTCGTCACCGCTTCGGCCGACTGAAAACGAACCGTGTGGACCACCCCGCGAAACGGGTTGAGCAGGCGTTGGGCGAAGCACTCGATCTGCATGGGACTGAACCCTAAATCGGCTGCCGGCGATCGGGCGGCGCTGCGCTGGCGGCCGAACTCATCCAGGCAAACAGCGCCGAACGCATCGCCTCTTCCACCGACATGTCGATCGGCTGCACCCAGTCGCGCGGAACGAAAACCGTGTAGCCGCCGATCATGTAGCCCATCGGCAGATAAACCGCCACGCGGTCGCCCTGCAGGAAGCCGGCAGGCAGGTCGCCGACGCTTTGGCGCGTGACCAGCCCCACCAGTTCAAGCGCCTGCCCCGGAAGCCTGAGCGCCACCACCGTTTGCTGCGTGGTCTTGTCGCGCTGCGGTGAAAAATAATCGGCAAAGCTCTTGAGCGAAGAATAAATGCTCTTCACCACCGGCAGGTTGGTGAAGGGCAGTTCCACCAGCGACAACAACTTGCCCATGCCGCGCTGCGACATCAGCATGCCGAGCAGGACGATTCCGGTAATCCCCAGCAACAGGCCCATTCCCGGCACATAAAGTTTGCCGATGAATGGCCGGATCAGCTGCATCGCCAGGGTCTCGCTCCAGCTCAGAAAGACATAAAACAGGTAAACCGTCAGCCCGAGCGGCAAGGCGGTGATCAAACCACGAAAAAAATACTGGTAGAGGGTCTTGGTCAATTTCTGGTCCCGTGACGTTTCGTTAGCATAACAGCGGCGCGTTGCTAGAATTACGCCATATTTTCGCATTTGGAGGGTTCCCCATGAAAGTCCTTGCATCGATCGCCCTCGCCCTGCTTGCCGGCTGCGCCAGCGGCCCCAGCGCTGAAGAACAGCTTGCCATGGTGGCCGATGCGCGCAAGGCCAGCGGTGCGCTGATCCAGGAACTCGGCGGCGAGCTGAAAGCCGCGCTCGAGGACAAAGGCCCGGAGGGCGCCATCAGCGTGTGCAAGGAACGCGCGCCGCAGATTGCCGCCGCGGTATCGAAGCAGTTCGGGCTTGAAGCCAAGCGCGTCAGCCCGAAAAACCGCAGCCCGGCCGGGGTGCCCGACGCGTGGGAAGCCGAAGCCCAGGCCGGGCTGGAAAAGCGGCTCGCCGCGGGCGAAAAACCGGAAACGCTCGACACCTGGCAGATCGTGTCGACGCCCGGCGGCAAACAGTTCCGCTATGCCAAGGCGCTGCCGGTGCAGCAGGTGTGCCTGACCTGCCACGGCGACCCGGCAGCCATTCCGGCGGGTGTGAAAGCGCGTCTCGCTGCCGAATACCCGCTGGACAAGGCCACCGGCTATGCACCCGGCATGGTGCGCGGCATTGTCTCGATCAAGCGCAGTCTGTAATCCCCTGACGCCGCCCGCACCCGTCATGCGCCAGGTGGCCGAAACGTGACGACCGCAGGCCCCGCTGCGGCGTGGTGTGTCTACATGCTGCGTTGCGCCGACGGATCGCTCTATACCGGAATCACCACTGACGTCGTTCGCCGCGTCGCCGAACACAACGGCGTCGGCCCGCTGGGCGCCCGCTACACCCGAACTCGCCGCCCGGTGCAACTGGTCCATGTCGAAGCCGCAGCCGATCGCGCGGAAGCCGCGCGGCGCGAATGGGCGATCAAGCAGCTGGATCGCGCGCGCAAGCTGGCGCTGTGCGCCGTCACCCTCTGAGCCGCTTTTTCAGTCGCCGCTCAGGCGCAGCTGCAGCTGCGGCATGATGGCATCGGCGGCGCGCCGACCGGCATCGATGGCAACGCTCGCGCGGTGAAACTCCATCAGTCCCAGATCCGCGAGCAGCGGCGTGATCGTCGCGTCCGGCGGGTCCCCTGCCAGCCGGCTGCGCGTGATCCGCACCTGCATGATGTTGATGCTGCTTGCCACCACGTCGAGCATGGCGGGAATCCTGGGCCCCGCCTCGTGGTTGATGCCGAATTGCGACATGCCGGCCTGGATGCGCACCATCACCGCTTCGGCCAGGGTTCCGGGTTCGCCGGTGGGGCGCTCGCGCGGCGCTTTGGCGGGTTTGGGTTTGAGGTGGTGGCCCAGGCGGTCGGTGTTCAGGTCGACCGCGATGACGAGGTCCGCCCCCATCGCGCGGCACAACGACACCGGTACCGGGTTGACCAGGCCGCCGTCCACCAGCCAGTTGCCGTCGAGCTGTACCGGGGTGAATAGCCCGGGCAGCGCGATCGAGGCGCGTACCGCGTCCGACACCCGCCCCTCGCGCAGCCATACTTCGCGGCCGCGCCGCAGATCGGTGGCGACGGCGCCGAACGGGCGCGCCAGTTCCCGGATGTCGCGGTCGACGAAATGGCTGCGGAAAAAACCGATCAGCTTCTCGCCCTTGATCAGCCCGCCGTTGAGCGAAAAATCCAGGAAGCTCACCACCGTCTGCAGGCGCAGGCTGCGCACCCAGGCCTCCAGCTGGTCGAGCTCGCCGCCCACATAGGCGGCGCCCACCAGTGCGCCGATCGAGGTGCCGCAGATGATGTCCGGCTCGATGCCGGCGTCCTGCAGTGCACGGATCACGCCGATGTGCGCCCAGCCGCGCGCCGAACCGCCGCCAAGGGCGATGCCGACGCGGGTCTTGCTGGGCGGGACGGGGTGAGCGGAGGGCGGTTTCATCAACTGTGAGCCTGTCGGGTTGAAAGAATCGAAGCGATTGTTGGCAGGCGGATTTGCCGCCGATTCTAGTCCGACAGGCGCTTGGCCTAATCGGCCTCGCGTTCGAGGCCGCAGCAGTGCACCTCCCCCTCCGGCGGCTGGCTGAGGATGGCGCCGGTAACCGGGTTGGGGCGAAACACCGTGCAGCCCTTGAGGCCGAGCGCATGCGCCTGACGGTAAAGGTCAGCGAAGCGCTCGAACGGATAATCGGCGGCGACGTTGATGGTCTTGGAAATCGCGTTATCGACAAAAGGTTGCAGCGCGGCCTGCATGTGCAGGTGGGCCTGCGGATCGATCTGCCGTGCCTCGACCAGGGCCGGTGGCGAGCCGCTACCGCCCTGTTGCTGCCACAGCTGCCTGGCGTAGTCGACCACGCGGTGGGTTTGATAGCCGCCGGCCGTTCCCAGCACGCGGCGTTCGGCCTCGGCGGCGAAAACCGGCTCGATGCCGCTGGAGCAATTGTTGGCCAGCAGGCTGATGGTGCCGGCCGGGGCGATGGCCAGAAGATGGCTGTTGCGGATGCCGTGCGCGGCGATGGCGTTGCGAATATCTTCCGGCAAGCGCATCGCGAAGCCGCTCGCCAGAAACGCCTCGCGGTCGAGATCGGGGAACGTCGTTTTCTCGCGGGCAAGCGCGATCGACGCGTGATAGGCCGCGTCGCGGATGGTTTGCAGCGCGCGCGCGGCCAGCGTGCGTGCGGCCTCGCTGTCGTAGCTGATGCCGAGCAGCACCAGCGCGTCGGCCAGCCCGGTGATGCCGAGCCCGATGCGCCGCGTGCGCCGGGCCTGCTCGGCCTGCGCCGGCAGCGGATAGCGGGAGACGTCGATGACGTTGTCGAGAAAGCGCACCGCAAGTTGTGCCGATTCGGCCAGCGCATCCAGGTCAAGACGGGCGTCGGCGGCGAAAGGCGCGACCACGAAGGCGGCGAGGTTGAGCGAGCCGAGGTCGCAGGCGCCGTAGGGCGGCAGCGGAATTTCGCCGCAGGGGTTGGTCGCCGTGAGCGTCTCGCGGTCGCTGAGGGTGTTGTCGCGGTTGATGGTGTCGACGAACAGCACCCCGGGTTCGGCGGTGTCGTAGGCCGCGCGCAGGATGCGTTGCCACAGCTCGCGCGCCCTCAGCGTGCGCAGCACGCGGCAGGGCACCGGCGCGGCCGTTTCGCTCCAGCGGCGCTGAATGACGTCGCCGTCGGCCGTCTCGCTGTCGTGCAGGGGGAAGACCAGCGGCCAGTCGCCGTCGTTCGCCACCGCCGCCATGAAG
>DASTEA010000058.1:0-3920 GCA_035710075.1 Thiobacillus sp. | reverse complement strand
AGGCCCGCCGAAGCGGGCCCTCCCATTGGCCTTACTCCCGCCCCGAGGGCGGGTTCTTCTTGGTTATTTCACGATCTCGAGGTGCTCCAGGCCGCTGCCCAGGTCGCGGTTCTTGGCGTTCTTGCTTTCCAGCTTGATCTTGAGGCGCAGGTCGTTGACCGAGTCGGCGTTGCGCAGCGCGTCCTCGTAGGTGATGAGGTCGGCCTCGAAGAGGTCGAACAGCGCCTGGTCGAAGGTCTGCATGCCCAGCTCGCGCGAGCGCGCCACCAGCGCCTTCATCTCGTGCACCTCGCCCTTGAAGATGAGGTCGGAGATCAGCGGCGAGTTCAGCAGGATCTCGACCGCAGCGACGCGGCCGACGCCCCCTTTGCGGGGGATCAGGCGCTGCGAGATGAAGCCCTTGAGGTTGAGCGACAGGTCCATCAGCAGCTGGGCGCGGCGCTCTTCCGGGAAGAAGTTGATGATGCGGTCGAGCGCCTGGTTGGCGCTGTTGGCGTGCAGCGTGGCCATGCACAGGTGGCCGGTTTCGGCAAAGGCCACCGCGTGCTCCATGGTCTCGCGGTCGCGGATTTCGCCGATCAGAATGACGTCGGGCGCCTGGCGCAGGGTGTTCTTCAGCGCCGAGAACCAGTTGTCGGTGTCGATGCCGACCTCACGCTGGGTGATGATCGATTTCCTGTGCTCGTGCACGTATTCGATCGGATCCTCGACCGTGATGATGTGATCGGCCGCGTTTTCATTGCGATGCCCGACCATGGCGGCGAGCGAGGTCGATTTGCCGGAGCCGGTGGCGCCGACAAAGATCACCAGGCCGCGCTTGACCATCGCCACCTCGCGCAGAACCGGCGGCAGGTTGAGGTCGTCCATTTTCGGAATCTTGGTGACAATCGTCCGCATCACCATGCCGATGCGTCCCTGCTGCACGAACACGTTGACGCGGAAGCGGCCGATCTCGGGCGGGCTGATCGCGAAGTTGGATTCGTTGGTCGCCTCGAAGTCCTTCCACTGCCGTTCGTTCATGATCGAACGCGCCAACTCGCTGGTGTGCGCGGGGATGAGGCTCTGGTTCGAAACCGGCGTGATCTTGCCGTCGACCTTGATCGCGGGCGGGAAGCCGGCAGTGAGGAACAAGTCGGAGGCGTTTTTCGCCAGCATCAGGCGCAACAAGTCGTGGACTGTTTTTTCAGCGTTCATCGTTCAATCCTCAGCCCAGAAATGCATCTTTGTTCTGCGCGGCGTTGCGCGCCACGCCGGAGGCAATGACATTGCGCTTGACCAGGTCTTGCAGACACTGGTCGAGGGTCTGCATGCCGATGTTGCCGCCGGTCTGGATCGACGAATACATCTGCGCGACCTTGCCTTCGCGGATCAGGTTGCGGATGGCAGGGGTGCCGATCATGATTTCGTGCGCAGCGACGCGGCCGGTGCCGTCCTTGGTCTTCAAGAGCGTCTGCGAGATCACCGCGCGCAGCGATTCGGACAGCATTGAGCGCACCATTTCCTTTTCCGCTGCCGGGAACACGTCGACGATGCGGTCGATGGTCTTGGCAGCGGACGAGGTGTGCAGCGTGCCGAACACCAGGTGACCGGTTTCGGCGGCGGTCAGCGCAAGGCGAATGGTTTCCAGGTCGCGCAATTCGCCGACCAGGATGACGTCAGGGTCTTCCCGCAGCGCTGAGCGCAGCGCGTTGTTGAACGACAGCGTGTGCGGGCCGACCTCGCGCTGGTTGATCAGGCACTTCTTGCTCTGGTGAACGAATTCGATCGGGTCTTCGACGGTGAGAATGTGGCCGTACTCGTTTTCGTTGACGTAGTCCATCATCGCCGCCAGCGTGGTCGACTTGCCCGAGCCGGTCGGGCCGGTAACGAGAACGATGCCGCGCGGCTGGTTGGAGATGTCCTTGAAGATGGGGGGGCAGTTGAGTTCTTCCAGCGTCAGCACCTTCGACGGAATGGTGCGGAACACCGCGCCTGCACCATTCTGCTGGTTGAAGGCGTTGACGCGGAAGCGCGCCAGCGAGGGGATTTCAAACGAGAAGTCGAGTTCCAGCGTTTCTTCGTACACCTTGCGCTGGCTGTCGTTCATGATGTCGTACACCATGCGGTGCACGTCCTTGTGATCCATCGGCGGCAGGTTGATGCGGCGGATGTCACCGTTGACCCGGATCATCGGTGGCAGGCTGGCCGACAGGTGCAGATCGGAGGCCTTGTTTTTGACGGCAAAAGCCAGCAGTTCGGAAATGTCCACGCGTGCCTCGTTCTGTATTGGGTGGGGTTTTAACAAATATTGATCCGAAACGAAACAACCGAAACAGCCGGGGCGGGCGGCATAACGGAAAGGTCTAAAGCCGCGCTGCGTTTCGGATCAATATCAATTAAACCCAGGCTGTTGTTGAACAACAATTTAACTTGTTGAGTTTCTGTTCAATAATGATCGCAATGGATAACGGTCCGAATTCCCCCAAACTTGAGCCTCGCGCGCGCCCTTCCGCCGGCCCGCCATGTGACCGTTTGCGTGGCGTGCGGGCGCGTATTGCACGCGCCGCCGCCGAGGCGGGGCGCGACGTGGCAACGGTGCGCCTGCTGGCGGTGAGCAAGACCTTTGACGCCGCTGCGGTGCGCGCCATGGCGGCTTGCGGCCAGCGTGAATTCGGCGAGAGTTATCTGCAGGAAGCGCTGGGCAAGCAGGCTGCATTGAGCGATCTGGCGCTGCTGTGGCATTTCATCGGGCCGATCCAGAGCAACAAGACACGGGCGATCGCCGAAAATTTCAGCTGGGTGCACGGCGTGGACCGGCTGAAGATTGCCGAGCGGCTTTCCGCGCAACGCCCGCCAGGCCTGCCGCCGCTGCGGATCTGCATCGAGGTCAATGTCAGTGGCGAAGCCAGCAAGGGCGGCGTGGCCGCGTCTGAACTGCCCGCGCTGGCCGACGCCGTGGCGAAACTGCCAGGCCTGCAATTGCGTGGGCTGATGGCGATTCCGGCGCCAACGCCGGATGTGGCGACGCAACGTGCGGCATTCCGGCAGGTGCGTGAGGCGTACGATGCGCTGATCGCGTGCGGCCATGCGCTCGACACCCTGTCGATGGGCATGTCGGCCGATCTCGACGCGGCCATTCTGGAAGGCGCGACCATCGTGCGAATCGGCAGCGCTTTATTTGGTGAGAGGACAAAAAATGCATAAAGTGAGCTTCATCGGCGGCGGCAACATGGCTGCCGCCATCATCGGCGGGCTGATCGCCAGCGGCACCGAGCCCACCGATATCGAAGTGGTCGAGATCAACGCCGACGCGCGCGGGCAACTGGCTGCGCGCTTTGGCGTGGTGACGCACACGGACCTGTCGCAGGCGCGGCTGCACGGCCTGATCGTGCTGGCGGTGAAGCCGCAAACCCTGCCCGAGGTGGCAGCCGCGCTGGCGCCTCGCCTCGCTGGCCATCTGGTGGTATCGATCGCTGCCGGCGTGCGGGTGGCCGACCTCGGCCGCTGGCTGGGGGGGCATACGCGGATCGTGCGCGCCATGCCCAATACCCCCGCGCTGGTACAGGCCGGGGTTGCCGGGCTGTTCGCGTCGCCTGCCGTCGGCCAGGACGCGCGTTCGCAGGCCGAAGCAGTGCTGCGCGCCGTCGGTGGCGTGGTGTGGGTGGAGGACGAACCGCAGCTGGATGCGGTCACCGCGGTGTCGGGCAGCGGCCCGGCCTATGTGTTTTATTTGATCGAATCGCTCGAAGCCGCGGCGGTGGCGCAGGGCCTCGCTGCGGCCACCGCACGCCAGCTGGCGCTGCAGACCTTCTTTGGGGCGGCCAAGCTGGCGCTGGAATCGAGCGAGGAACCGGCCGTGCTGCGCCAGCGGGTCACCTCCAAGGGCGGCACCACCGAACGCGGCATTGCGGCGTTGGAGGCTGCAGCGGTCAAGCTGGCTA
>DASTEA010000057.1:0-12239 GCA_035710075.1 Thiobacillus sp. | reverse complement strand
CCGCACCGCCAAACTTCTTCGACAAAATGGTGGTGATCGCCGCGGTCAAGGTGGTCTTGCCGTGGTCAACGTGACCAATCGTGCCAACGTTTACGTGCGGTTTGGTCCGCTGGAATTTTTCCTTAGCCATCTCAAGTACCCCTCAATTTGCACACGCAACAATGCGGTCAATCACGATCAGCAACCCGACTACCGCTTTTCAAATAATACTGGCGCCACCTTATATTCGGCAGCGCCTAAAAAACTGGTGCCCGCGGACAGAATCGAACTGTCGACCTCTCCCTTACCAAGGGAGTGCTCTACCTCTGAGCTACGCGGGCGCGAGGTTTTGACGTGCTGCACGTCAAAACACAAAACCCTGACAAACTGGAGCGGGAGAAGGGAATCGAACCCTCGTCATAAGTTTGGAAAACTTCTGCTCTACCATTGAGCTACACCCGCTTCGTCCTGCTCGAAAACTGCAAATAACTGGTGGTGGGGGAAGGATTCGAACCTTCGAAGGCAGAGCCGTCAGATTTACAGTCTGATCCCTTTGACCGCTCGGGAACCCCACCCAAACGAAGCGCGAGATTATAGTGCTTTTCGGAATCGCGTGTCAATTATCCCCTGAGTAATTACCAACTCACACATTGAACAGGAAATTCAGGACATCGCCATCCTTGACGACATATTCCTTGCCTTCGGCGCGCATCTTGCCCGCTTCCTTGGCGCCCTGCTCACCCTTGCAGGCGACAAAGTCGTCAAACGAGATGGTCTGCGCACGAATGAAACCGCGCTCGAAATCGGTGTGGATGACTCCCGCCGCCTGCGGCGCCGTATCCCCCTTGTGGATGGTCCACGCCCGCACCTCTTTCACCCCGACGGTGAAATAGGTTTGCAGGCCCAGCAAGTCATAGGTGGCCCGAACCAGGCGATTGAGCCCCGGCTCGTCCCAGCCGAGTTCTTTCAGATAGTCCATGCGGTCTTCCGGCGACAGCTCCTGCAGTTCGGCCTCCAGCGCCGCGCACACCGCCACCACCGGTGCGCCCTCCTTGTCGGCAAAGGCGCGCAAAGCATCGAGCATGGGGTTGTCGTGGAAGCCGTCTTCGCTGACGTTGGCGACATACAGCGTGGGTTTCACGGTGAGCAGACACAGCGGTTTGATCGCCTCCAACCCCTCCGCGTCGAGTCCGGCAGCGCGCGCAGGACGGCCTTCGTTCAGCGCAGCCAGCACCGGCTTCAAGGCCTCCACGATGACTTTCGCGTCCTTGTCGCCGCCGCGCGCGGCTTTCTCATACCGTATCAACGCCTTCTCAGCGCTTGCCAGGTCGGCGAGCGCCAACTCGGTGGCGATGGTTTCCACATCCGACAAGGGGTCGATCTTGCCCGCAACGTGGATCACGTTGTCATCCTGGAAACAGCGCACCACGTGGCAGATCGCGTCGGTCTCGCGAATGTTGGCGAGGAACTGGTTGCCCAGACCCTCCCCTTTGGAGGCGCCTGCCACCAAGCCGGCGATGTCGACGAACTCGACAATTGCCGGCACGACCCGCTGCGGTTTGGCGATCTCGGCCAATTGCGCCAAGCGCGAATCCGGCACCTCGACCACGCCGGTATTCGGCTCGATGGTGCAGAAGGGGTAGTTCTCCGCCGCGATGCCCGCTTGGGTCAGCGCATTGAACAGGGTAGATTTTCCGACGTTGGGCAAGCCAACGATGCCGCATTTGAGACTCATGGTTTTTCCTGGGATTTGAGGGAACCGGGTTTGGTGTTGGCGCGCTGGGTGGCCGCGTTCCATTCGCCTTTTTCGATCAGCGGAACGAGATCGAGCGCGCGCTCGATGGCAGCGTCGATTTCGGCCTGCTCCTCACTGCGTGGCGGTTTCAGCACGTAGTTCACGACTTCGTTGCGATCGCCCGGATGGCCGATGCCGATGCGCAGCCGCCAGTAATCCTGCGTGCCGAGATGCGCGGCGATGTCCTTCAGGCCGTTGTGTCCGCCCATGCCGCCGCCGAACTTGAGACGGAGCTGGCCGGGCGGTATGTCGAGCTCGTCGTGCACCACCAGGATCTCGGCTGGCGCAATGCGATGAAAACGCGCAAACGCACCAACTGCCTGGCCGGAACGGTTCATGAAGGTCTGTGGCAGCAGCATCCACACGTTGCCCGGGCTGCGCCCGACGATGCCGTGAAAGCGGGATTCATGCGCGAGCGACACCCGCCACGCCTGCGCCAGGCGCGCGCAAAACCAAAACCCGGCATTGTGCCGGGTTTCTTCGTAGTCGCGCCCCGGGTTACCGAGGCCGACAATCAGGCGAGGTGCTGTCATGCCGCACGCGGCGTGCAATCCACGGCGGATTGCACGACCGGCTTAAGCCGCAGGGGCAGCAGGTGCGGCAGGCGCTTCTTCGACAGCCGCACTGACCTTGGGCGCACTGATCGACGCCACAGCGGGGTTTTCCGTCTGCAGGTGGGCCACCAGCTCGACGCCAGCGGGCAGCGTCAGGTCATTCGCATGAATGGAATGGCCGATTTCCAGATTGCCCATATCCACTTCGATGAACTCGGGCAGGCTGCCGGGCAGACACTGGACGTCAAGCTCGGTCACAACGTGGTGCGGCTTGCCGCCGCCGGTCTTGACGCCCGGCGCGCTGTCGGCATTGAGGAAGTGCAGCGGCACCTTGACGTGAATCTTGTGATCCTTGTCGACGCGCTGGAAATCGATGTGCAGCACTTGCTGCTTGAAGGGATGCCATTGCGTGTCACGCAGCAGCACGGACTCCTTGGCGCCATCGACATTCAGCGTCAGCACCGAGGCGTGGAACGACTCCTTGCGCAGCGCGTGGTACAGCGCATTGTGATCCAGCTCGATCTGCACCGGGGCAGCGGTGCCACCGTAGACGATGCCGGGGACCTTGCCCGCGTGACGCAGACGGCGGCTCGCACCCGTACCCTGCAATTCACGCTTGTAGGCGATGACTTCGATTTCCATAATATTTCTCCAATAAGCTACTCAATGATGCATTCCAGATGGACATGCATGAAGGCCCCCGCGACCAGGGACATTCGGCCGGCTCTACTCGATAAAGAGCGAGCTGACGGAATCCTCGTTACTGATGCGGCGGATGGTTTCCGCCAGCAGTTCAGCCACCGACAATTGCCGGATTTTCGTGCATGCGCGCGCATCGTCGCGCAGCGGAATGGTGTCGGTCACCACCAGTTCGTCGAGCGCGGAATTCGTCACGCGTTCGGCGGCGCTGCCGGACAACACGGCGTGGGTGCAATAGGCCATCACCTTCCTGGCGCCATGCTCTTTCAGCGCATTGGCCGCTTCGCACAGCGTGTTGGCGGTGTCGACCATGTCGTCCATGATGATGCAGGTGCGATCCTTGACGTCACCGATGATGTGCATCACCTTCGCCACATTCGGTTTCGGACGCCGCTTGTCGATGATTGCCAGATCGCATTCGAGGCGCTTGGCAATCGCCCGCGCCCGCACCACCCCGCCCACATCGGGCGACACCACCACCAGGTTCGGGTGGTCGCGCTTCCAGATGTCGCCCAGGAGGATGGGGCTGGAATAAATATTGTCGACCGGAATGTCGAAAAAGCCCTGAATCTGGTCCGAGTGCAAGTCCATCGTCAACAGGCGGTCAATGCCCACGCCCTGCAACATGTTGGCCACCACCTTGGCGGTAATCGCCACCCGCGCCGAGCGGGTGCGTCGATCCTGGCGCGCGTAGCCGTAATACGGGATGGCGGCGGTGATGCGGCCGGCCGACGCGCGCTTCAGCGCGTCCACCATCACCATCACCTCCATCAAGGTGTCGTTGGTCGGCTGGCAGGTCGACTGCAAAATGAACACGTCCTTGCCGCGAACGTTCTCGAGCAGCTCGACCATCACTTCGCCATCGGAAAAGCGCGACACCGTGGCGCGACCGAGGTGGATATTGAGATGGCGCACCACATCGCTGGCAAGACGCGGGTTGGCATTCCCGCTGAACACCATCAAGTTGTCTATGGACACACGAGTCTCCGGCGATTTGGCTGGTCCGACACAACAACAAAAACAGCCGCCACCGGCGGCTGTTCGCTTAACTGGCTGGGGAGGTAGGGATCGAACCTACGAATGTCGGAATCAAAATCCGATGCCTTACCACTTGGCGACTCCCCAATGGACAACTATTCGGCGCAGTAGTCGACCAGCGGATGACTGTCGAGACCCTGCGCCACAAAACCCTGCATCGTTTCGGGCAGCTGAAGCAGCACGTCGCGCGCCGGCCCTTCCGTTCCGAAAGATGCAAACACACAGGCACCCGAACCGGTCATCCGCGCCTCGCCGAATTGCCCCAGCCATTCGAGATGACGTGCGACTTCAGGATAGCGACTGATGACCACCGGCTGCAGGTCGTTACAACCCATGCCTGCGGAAAAGCGCGCTATTTTGAGGGGTGGCGAGTTGCGTGTCAATTCCGGCGCTGCAAAAATTGCAGCGGTCGGCACCTGCACCGGCGGCATCAGCACCACATACCACGCTGGCGGCGCGCTCAGCGGATGCAGGATTTCGCCCACCCCTTCGGCAAACGCGGTCTGGCCGAACACGAAGACCGGCACATCGGTCCCCAGTTGCAGGGCCAGTTTCTGCAGGGCCGCGCGCGGCAGATTGACCTGCCACAGGCGGTTGAGCGCCAGCAGCACGGTGGCAGCATCCGAACTGCCGCCACCGAGCCCGCCCCCCATCGGCAATATCTTGTCGAGCCGGATGCTCACCCCGGACCCGGCAGGCGCATGCGCCTGCAGCAGGCGCGCCGCGCGCACGGTCAGGTCGTGCTCTTCCGGCACGCCGGGCAGGTCGCCTTCGCGCACCACCCGGCCGTCGTCGCGCAGCTCAAGATGCACGGTGTCGGCGCGGTCGATCAGGCGGAACACGCTCTGCAACAGGTGATAGCCGTCGGCACGCCGACCGACGACGTGCAGGAACAGGTTGAGCTTGGCGGGGGCAGGATAGGCGTGGATCATTCGGCGTGCCAGGTGTCCGCCACCAGGCGGATGACGAGCCCCTCGCGCATCACCGCCAGCGTGCGCGGACGCCCATCGGCGGCATATTGCAGGTAATCGATCACCCAGCCATGCTGTTTGAGTTGCGTGAGACGTCCGGTGGCATTACGCGTCGCCTCGAAAGCGCTGTCCGGATCGGGGCGCGCCTGCACCCACCACGCCAGGCCCGTCACCGGCAGCGTATAACCGAGCGCCTCGCGCGTCAGGGATTCGGCATCGGGCGCACGGCGCGTGGGCTGGTTTGGCACCTCGAGCGCAACGCCATCGACGCCGCGCACGATGCGCGCCACCCCCTGCCCCAGCGGCGAGGTCAGCAACACCTCGTCTGTTTCCACGCTGTGCTGCCAGCGGATCTGGCCAGACAGGCTCTGCTCGCCCGCCTGGATGCCGATGCGCCCCTGCAGCGTCCAGTTGGCAGGCGGGGGAACCATGGCATCGACGGGAATGCCGGGCGGCGTCGTCGCACAACCGGCCGTCAGCGCCAGCAGCAATACTGCGGTCAGACGCACCATCAAGGCTTCAGCCGCCGCAGCGTTTCCAGCAGCACTTCGTTCTGCGGATGGGTCTGCAGGCTGGTCTGCCACAGTTTTCCGGCCTCCTCGCGCAGCCCGAGCGCCCACAGGACCTCGCCCAGATGCGCCGCGATTTCGGGGTCGGGACGCACCTTGTAGGCACGCCCCAGATATTCCTGAGCGCGCGCCAGATTGCCCGATCGGTATTGCGCCCAGCCCATGCTGTCGAGAATGAAGGGGTCTTCCGGCGCCAGCGCCAGCGCCTTGTCGAGCAGTACAACGGCCTCGGCCAGACGGTCGGTGCGGTCGGCCAGCGTGTAACCCAGCGCATTGTAGGCCTGGGCATCGTCAGGGCGCAGCCCGATCACGCGGCGCAGATCGGCTTCCAGGACATCGAGCTTGTCGAGCTTTTCCGCCACCATGGCGCGGTCGTACAGCAAGTCCGCCGAATCGGGAAAGCGCTTGAGGCCTTCCGACAGCACCTCGAAAGCCGCCGCGTGTTCCTTGTTATCGCGCAGAAGCTCGGCCTGCGCCTGGATCAGCCGCACGTTTTGCGCGTCGTTTTCGCCGTGCGTGAACGCCAGCAACGTGCGCGCTTCGTCGAGTTTGCCCGCGCGCGCCAGCAGCGCCGCCTGACGCGCGCGCGCCGGCACCAGGTAATGGCCCGTTTTGACTTCGGCATAATGGGCGTTCGCCGCATCCGGCTGCTTCATCTGTTCAGCCACCTGGCCAAGGTAGTAATGCACCATGTCGGGGTCGCGTGGACTGTATTCGAGGGTCTGGGTCAGAAAATCGCGCGCCACCTCGGCATCGCCCATCTGCAGGGAAAGCAGACCGGCGGCGAAGCTGACTTCGGCATTGCGCGGAAAATCGTCCATCAGGCGGGTGAATTCGACGCGCGCCTCGGTGAACTGGTTGGCATTGACCAGGGTGCGCGCATAGGCCAGCCGCACTTCGCGCGAGGCGGGGTGGCGTGCCAGAAAATCGCGCATGAAGGTCAGCGCATCGGGGCGTGACGTTTTCGCCAGGATCTGCGCGCGTAACAACGCGCCAGGCTCCCAGCCTGGGCGCAGGCTGTCGGCCTGCTGCAAGGCCGCGACCGCCGCATCAGGATGCCCGGCATTGGCCGCGGCCTGGGCGAGCGCAAAGCGCGCTTCCGGCAAGTCCGGATGGTCGGCGGCCAAGCGCTCGACCAGCGCCAGCGCGGCCTGGGTATCGCGCAGCTTGCCCACCAGCGCCGACAGATGCAGAAAACCGTTGGCGCTATCCGCTTTCAGCAGGGTTCGCAGAATGGGCTCAGCCTCGTCGAGGCTGCCCTCATTCAGCAACAGCGCCGCCAGCGTCTGCTGCGCACGTTCCGAATCCTGCTCGGCGGCCACCCACAGGCGGGCGGCCGCCAGTGCGCCGGCCTGGTCATGCGCAAACATCGAAACCTCGACGGCACGACGGGCAATGCGCGGATCCTGCGTCTGCCGCGCCAGGTCGAGATAGGCCGACTGGGCAATTCCAATCGCGCCACGCTGACCGGCCACCTCGGCCACCAGAAACTTGAACAGGATTTCGGGGGTGAGCGGCTGCTTGGGCAGAGCGGCCCCGGCCTCAGGATCGGCGGCAACTTCGACCACAGCCTCGACCGGCTGCTGCGCTTGCGATTCCATCACCACAGGCTGTGACGCCTTGACGCCGGGCTGGCTGCACGCAGCCGCGAACAGCAGCGCTGCGTAGAGAGGAAGGGGTTTGAGGTGTGCCATGTTGTGCCTTGTTGGTGGGGTTACCTGTCACGATTCTAAGCGTTCGAGGCCTGCCTGCAAGTTAGGTTCATGCGCGCGTCGTTTATTGCGAGCGCAGCGCCTCGATGGGATCGAGCCCGGCGGCGCGTCCGCGCCGGATAAAAACCGAAAAACACGCCGAGGAGAAATGACACGCCGACCGCCATCAGCACCGCGACCGTCGAAGAGAGTGTGCCATCGACTCGGGAAGGCTTCAGGGCTGAAGTGCGGGATATACAATCGCAGTGTATCGGTTCGGTTCCCGCTTGCGGGAGCAAACACTGCAGGGCGCCGCGTAAGGGTCGACGTCCCGCTTATTTCAACCCAGCATCGCAGCACCGTCCGGCCCCACGCCATGCCCGAATTACCCGAAGTCGAAACCACCCGCCTGGGCTTGTTGCCGCGCCTGCAGGGCCGCGCACTCAAGCACATCGTGGTGCGCAACCCGCACCTGCGCTGGCCGGTGCCGGACGATCTGGAAGCCCGGCTGGCGGGGCTGAGGCTGAATTCGCTCGCCCGGCGCGGCAAATACCTGCTGTTCGATTTTGGCCGCGTCACGCAAATCGTGCACCTGGGCATGTCGGGCAGCCTGCGCCTTGCCGGGCCCAGCGAGCCCGCCGCCCGGCACGACCATGTCGAGTGGCTGTTCGACGACGGCACCACGCTGCGACTGCGCGACCCGCGCCGCTTCGGCGCGGTGCTGTGGACCGACGACGTATCGCGGCATCCGCTGCTGGCGCATCTGGGGCCGGAGCCGCTCACCCCGGCGTTCGACGCCGCATACCTGCATGCGCAGTGCCAGCGCCGCAGCGCCGCGATCAAGCAGGTCATCATGGATGGGCAGGTGGTGGTCGGCGTCGGCAATATCTATGCCTCCGAGTCGCTGTTCCACGCCGGCATTCGCCCCGCCACCGCAGCCCGCCGCCTCAGCCGCCCGGCCTGCGCACGGCTGGCGGAGGCGATCAGGCAGGTGCTGACGGCGGCGATTGCGGCCGGTGGCAGCTCGCTGCGCGATTACGTCGCGAGCGACGGCGAGTTGGGCTACTTCCAACTGCAGACGCGGGTCTACGACCGCGCCGGGCTGCCCTGCAAGACCTGCGCCACGCCGATTCGCCGCATCGTGCAGGGGCAGCGCGCGAGCTTCTACTGTCCGACCTGCCAGCATTGATGCGCACCTGCCGCCTGAATCAAGTTTGTCATGAACGTGTCGTTAAAACTACGGTGCATTGATCTGATGAATAGCCTCCATGAAGCCCATGACCCTGGTTGACGAGTTCGAACACTACAGTGCCTGGCGCGACGCCGTGCACGTGCGCGTCGAGGCGTTGCGCGACTGGCTCGCCACGCAGGAACTGGGCGATGCCGTATCCGGGATGCGGCTGAACCAGCTGCTGGGGCGCCTGCAGGAAGACATGCTGATCGTGGCCTTTGTCGCCGAGTTTTCACGCGGCAAGTCCGAACTGATCAACGCGATTTTTTTCTCGGACTACCGGCAGCGCGTGCTGCCGTCGTCCGCCGGGCGCACCACCATGTGCACCACCGAACTGTATTACACCCCCACCCTGCGTCCCTCGCTGCGCCTGCTGCCGATCGACACCAAGACCCGCGAGGGCAGCATTGCCGACTTCAAGCGTGACGCAGGCGCCTGGACCGAATTCCCGCTCAACCTCGATTCCGCCGACGAGATGAGCGCAACCCTGGTGCGGCTGGCCGACACCATGCAGGTCGACGCCGCCACCGCAGAAGCCTACGGCCTGATCAACCCCAATGACGAGGAAACCGCGCGCAGCCTGGCGCGCGACGGCTGCATCGCGATTCCGCGCTGGCGCCATGCGCTGATCAATTTTCCGCATCCGCTGCTGAAACAGGGTCTGGTCATTCTCGACACCCCGGGCCTGAATGCCATCGGCACCGAGCCCGAGCTGACGCTCAACATGCTGCCCAGCGCCCATGCGGTGCTGTTCCTGCTGTCTGCCGACACCGGCGTCACCAAGTCGGACATCGAGATCTGGCGTCAGCACATCGCCCCGGTGCAGGGCGCCAGCCGGGCGCGGCTGGTGGTGTTGAACAAGATCGACGGCCTGTGGGACGAGCTCAAGACGCCTGCCGAAATCGACGCCGTAATCGCCAGGCAGGCCGTCAGCAGCGCGGCATTGCTCGATCTGCCCGCCAGCCAGGTCTACCCGGTTTCGGCGCAGAAGGCGCTCGTCGCCAAGGTGCGCAATGATCCCGCCCTGCTGGCGAGAAGCCGCCTGCCCGAACTGGAAGCCGCACTGACGAAGGAGCTGATCCCCTGCAAGCAGGCGCTGGTCAGCGAATCGGCCCAGGCCAGCGTGGAAGACGTGGTAGTCAGGACCACCGAACTGCTGGAAACCCGCCTCGCCGGCATTCAGGATCAGGTCGACGAACTAGAGGGCCTGCGCGGCAAGAACCGCGACATCATCCGGCTCATGATGGTCAAGGCCAACGAAGACAAGCAGCGGTTCGGTCGCGGTCTGCAGCAGTTCAAAGCGCTGCGCAGCGTGTACGCCTCGCAGGTCGACGCGCTGCACCAGAGGCTGGGCAGACAAACCCTGCGAGACGAGATTCGCCGCACCAGGAAGGAGATGGAGAAAAGCCACTTCAGCGTGGGTTTGCGCGAGGCGATGAAGCTTTTCTTCCGCAAGGTCGACGGCAATCTGCGGGACTCTACAATGATCATTCTGGAAATCCGCGCCATGATGACGGCGATGTACCAGAAGTTCAGCGAGGAGCACGGACTGGCCGCGGTCAACCCGCCCCTTCACAACCTGTACAAATACCGCAAGGAAATCGCGCGGCTGGAAGGCATTTTCGAGGAACGCTTCAACACCGCGTTCAAGATGCTGACGATGGCGCAGAGCCAGCTGACCGCGCGCTTTTTCAAATCGCTGGCCAGCGAGGTGGTGCAGGTGTTCGAACTGGCCAACAGCGAAACCGACGCGTGGCTGAGCGCGCTGATCGGGCCAATGGAAACCCAGGTACGCGAGCACAAGAGCCAGCTCAAGCGCCGGCTGGAAAGCGTCAGCCGCATCCATGCCGCGACCGAAACGCTGGACGACCGTATCGCCGAGCTCGATGCATCAAGCGGAAGCGTGAGCGACCAGTTGGACCAGCTGGCGCGCATCAATACGCGCATCGTCGATGCCCTGGCCGATGATCTGGCCGGGGCGCGACTGGCCAGGACGGCCTGAACGGCTACTTGTTGGCCGTCAGGCGCAGGAACTTTTCCTGCAGTTGCTCGCGGGTTTCCGGGTAGTCCGGATTAAACGGAATGCAGTCGACCGGGCACACCTCCACGCACTGCGGGGTATCGAAGTGGCCGACGCATTCGGTGCACTTATTGGGGTCGATGATGTAAATCTCGTCGCCCTGGGAAATGGCTTCGTTGGGGCATTCGGGCAGGCAGACGTCGCAATTGATGCATTCGTCCGTGATCATCAAGGCCATGGGGTTCTCCGGGTCATATCAGCTTTTGCTTATTTTCTCACTTAATCGCTGCGCCACCAATGGATGGACAAAGGGCGTCACGTTGCCGCCCAGCTGCGCGATCTCGCGGATCATGCTGGCGGAAATGAACATGTATTGGTCAGACGGCGTCAGGAACAGGGTTTCGATATCGGGCTTGAGGTTGCGGTTCATTCCCGCCAGCTGGAATTCGTATTCGAAGTCGGACGCCGCGCGCAATCCCCGCAACACGGCGATCGCGCCCTGCTCGGCGACGAAGTCGATCAACAGGCCGGAGAAGCCCTCCACCCGCACCTGCGGCACGTCGGCCAGCACGTCGCGCGTCATCGCCACCCGCTCCTCCATGCTGAAAAACGGCTGTTTGTTGCGCGACGCCGCCACCGCGACGATGACGTGGTCGAACAGCCGCACCGCTCGCCGCACCAGATCTTCGTGGCCGCGCGTGATGGGGTCGAACGTACCGGGATAGACGGCGGTCAGCATCGCTTATTCCTTAACCAGAAGCGCAAAGTGCGAGCGCCCCGCGCGCCCGCTGCGGTGGATGGTAAACCCCGCCGGCGCGATCACCCGCGTGGCCTGTTCGATATACGCCTGACCGCCAGTCTTGAGATGGCGGGCCAGGTCGGCGAGCGCCGTCGCAGCCAGTCCGCTGTCGAACGGCGGATCGACAAAAATCACGTCGAAGGTCTCGCGGCTGTTCGCCAGCCAGGCCAGCGCGTCGGCGCGCAGGATGTCGACCTGGTTTGCCCCGAGCACGGCGCGGTTTTTTTCCAGCGCGTCGAGCGCGGCGCGGTCGCGTTCGATCATGATGACCCGCCCCGCGCCGCGCGAGGCGGCTTCGAAGCCGAGCGCGCCGCTGCCGGCAAACAGATCCAGACAAGCCCAGCCCGGCAGGTCCTGCCCCAGCCAGTTGAACAGCGTCTCGCGCACGCGGTCGGGGGTGGGACGCAGGCCGGCGCTGTCGGGGAAATCCAGCAGCCGGCGGCGATAGTGGCCACCGATGATGCGCACGCGGTTGGCGGCGCCGTGCGCCCGCCCGGGCGACGCGCGCTTAGCGAGCACGGCCTGTTCCCACAACCACGGTCACCAGCTTGTCGGGATCGATTCGGCGGGCAAACGCCTGCTTCACTGCTGCCACGTCGACCGCGCTCACCCGATCGACCCAAGTGTCCAGATAATCCAGCGGCAGGTGGTAGAAGCCGATCACCGACAGGTAATCGAGGATTTTTCGGTTGCTGTCGATGCGCAGCGGGAAACCGCCGGTGAGGTTGGATTTGGCCTGGGTGAGTTCGGCATCAGAGGGGCCGTCGGCGATGAACTGCCGCAGTGTCGCCTGCGCCACCTTCAACGCGTCGTCGGTCTGCTCCAGCTTGGTCTGCAGGCCCAACTGGAACGGCCCGGCCTCCATCAGCGGCAGGAAGTAGCTGTACGCGCTG
>DASTEA010000056.1:0-6565 GCA_035710075.1 Thiobacillus sp. | reverse complement strand
CTCGATACCGAGCGGCCCCCCGCCGTGCTCGAAGTGCGCGGCGAGATGTTCATGCGGCGCGACGATTTCGAACGCTACAACGCGAAGCAGCGCGAGGCCGGAAAACCGACACTGGTCAACCCGCGCAACGGGGCGGCGGGGAGCATCCGCCAGCTCGATCCGGCGATTGCCGCGCAGCGCCCGCTGTCGTTTTTCGCCTATGGCCTGGGCGAGGTGCAGGGCTGGAACACACCGGCCACGCACAGCGAGACGCTCGACGCGCTGGCCGCGCTGGGCGTGCCGGTGTGCCCCGAGCGCATCACCGGCCAGGGCGCGGCGGCGCTGATCGCGTTTCACGACGACATCGCCGCGCGCCGCGATCAACTGCCGTTCGACATCGACGGCGTGGTGTACAAGGTCAACCGTTTCGACCTGCAGCGCGAGCTGGGCTTTGTCACGCGCGAGCCGCGCTGGGCGGTGGCGCACAAATTTCCGGCGCAGGAACAGCTGACCAGCGTGCTCGGCATCGAGGTGCAGGTGGGCCGTACCGGCGCGCTGACGCCGGTGGCGCGCCTGGCGCCGGTGTTCGTCGGCGGCGTCACGGTGACCAACGCCACCCTGCACAACCAGGACGAAATCGATCGCAAGGACGTGCGCGTCGGCGACACCGTAATCGTGCGGCGCGCCGGCGACGTCATCCCCGAGGTGGTCTCGGTGGTGCTCGACAAGCGCCCCGACCCCGCGCCGCCGCGTTTCAATATCCTCCAGAGCTATCCCGCCTGCCCGCAGTGCGGCTCGCATGTGGTGCGGCTGGAGGGCGAGTCGGCGGCGCGCTGCACCGGCGGGCTGTATTGCCCGGCGCAGCGCAAACAGGCTTTGCTGCATTTTGCGGGTCGCCGCGCCATGGACATCGAAGGGCTGGGCGACAAGCTGGTCGACCAGCTGGTCGAGCGCAGCCTGGTGCATACGCCCGCCGAGGTGTATGGCCTGAGTCTGGAAACGCTCGCCGGGCTGGAACGCATGGCCGGGAAATCCGCGGCCAATCTGCGGGCGGCCATCGAGACCAGCAAGACCACCACACTGGCGCGCTTCATCTTTGCGCTGGGCATCCGCAATGTCGGGGAGACCACCGCCAAGGATCTGGCGCGACATTTCGGTTCGCTGGACAGGCTGATCGGCGCGACGGAAAGCGATTTGCTGGCGGTGCGCGATGTCGGGCCCATCGTGGCGCAGTCCATCATCCAGTTTTTCGCCGAGCCGCATAATCTGGACGTGGTCAACAAACTGCGTGTTGCCGGTGTGCAGTGGCCGGAATCCGAAGGCGTGCAACAATCGGGGGGTATCCTTGCGGGCAAGACGCTGGTGCTGACCGGCACGTTGCCGACGCTGACGCGCGACGCTGCGAAGGAAAAAATCGAGGCCGCGGGCGGCAAGGTGGCCGGATCGGTATCGAAGAAAACAGACTACGTGGTGGCCGGGGAAGAAGCCGGCAGCAAGCTGGTGAAAGCACAGGAACTCGGGCTGCCCATTCTCGACGAGACCGGGCTGCTGGCCTTGCTGGAGCCGAATGACAAGAACGGCAGCAGCCTTTAAATTCATGAAGCAAAAAACTTACAAGGAAGCACCATGCAAAAAGTAAAGAAAGCCGTATTTCCGGTTGCCGGTCTGGGCACGCGGTTTTTGCCGGCCACCAAGGCCAGCCCCAAGGAAATGCTGCCCATCGTCGACAAGCCGCTCATCCAGTACGCGGTCGAAGAGGCGATGGACGCAGGCATCACCGACATCATCTTCATCAGCAGCCGCACCAAGCGCACCGTCGAAGACCATTTCGACAAGGCCTACGAACTGGAAACCGAACTGGCCGCACGCGGCAAGAATCGCGATCTGGAACTGGTGCAGTCGATCCGCCCGGCCGGCGTCAACTTCATCTACATCCGCCAGGCTGAAGCGCTGGGCCTGGGCCACGCTGTGCTGTGCGCGCAGCCGGTGATCGGCAACGAGCCCTTCGCCGTCATCCTCGCCGACGACCTGCTCGACGGCAGTCCGGCGGTGATGAAGCAGATGGTCGATCAATACGAGTATTACCAGTGCTCGGTGCTCGGCGTGCAGCAGGTCGAGCCTTCGGAAACCGCGTCATACGGCATTGTCGACGCCACCCCCATGGCCGAGCGCGTGTCGCGGGTGAACGCCATCATCGAAAAACCAAAACCCGAAGACGCGCCGTCCAACCTCGGTGTGGTCGGGCGCTATATCCTCACCCCGCGCATCTTCCACCACATCCAGCACCTCAAGCCCGGCGCCGGTGGCGAGTTGCAGCTCACCGACGCCATCGCGGCCTTGCTGAAGGAACAGCAGGTGCTGGCCTACGCCTTCGACGGCATCCGTTACGACTGCGGCAGCAAGCTGGGTTATCTGCAGGCCACCGTCGAATATGCACTCAAGCACAGCGAGGTCAGCGAAGATTTCGCGGCGTACTTGAAGAAGCGCATCTGAATCTGGCCTGTTCTGCAGGGCGTGATGTGCAGAAGGCCTGAGCCGATTCTTGCGAGGCATCGGCTGCCCATGACGTAAGCTTGTGTGCAGTCGCAGCCGCGCATCCCGAGTGTGTCCCAGGCGCCCCGGGTTTTCGCTCCCGGGTTCGCAACGTCCCAGCTCAGCTTCTCAAGTCGGGTTGCCATGAAGCCAGACCGCGGCCTCCAGCGCGTCTCCCGCAGCCATCCCCTGACCCAGTAGCGCGGACACCATGCCGGTGAGGCGGTCGCCCGAGCCGGCCTGGGCGAGCCAGGGACCACCGCTGGTGTTGACGGCATAGCGGCCGTCAGGATGGGCGATTACGGTGCCGGCGCCCTTGAGTGCGACATGTGCCTTGAACTGCGCGCTCAGCCTGCATGCAGCCTCGATCCGGTTCGCCTGAATCTCGGCGCTGCCGGCGCCGAGCAGGCGCGCGGCCTCGCCGGGGTGCGGGGTGAGCAGGGTGGGGGGGCGGCGGCGGGCGGCCTGGCTGGCCAGTCCGGAATCGCTGGCCAGCAGGTTGAGCGCGTCGGCATCCAGCAGCAGCGGGCAGGCTGCCGCCAGGACGGCTTTCAGCAGCGCGTGCGCGCGCGCATCCCGCCCCAGTCCGGGGCCGATCGCTAGCACGTCCAGGCGAGCATTCGCCAGCGTTTCCGGCACGCCGAACATCAGCCGTGGATCAAGGTAATCGACCGCGATACGATCATCCAGTACGCCGAGGGTCACGCTGCCCGCGCCCAGTTGCAGCGCGGCGCGTCCGGCGATCAGGCTGGCCCCCACCATGCCGCTGCAGCCACCGATGATGCCGACTTGGCCGAACAGGCCCTTGTGGCTGTTTTGGGGCCGTGCCGGCAGGCGGTGGCGGCTTTCAAGTTGCGTCAACGCGATGCCCTGCGTAGTGGGCAGGGCGGCCGGGTCGACGCCGAGTGTGTCGAGGTGAAGCTCGCCGGCGCAATCGGGGCCGTCGGCGGTGAGCAGGCCCGGCTTGAGTCCAAGAAAGGTGAGGGTGTGATCGGCGCGCAGGGCGCAGCCATGAATCCGGCCGCTGTTGCTGTCGAGGCCGCTCGGGACGTCAAGCGCCAGTTTTGGGCAGCTCAGGCTATTCGCCTGCTCGATCCAGTGCGCATCCTCGCCGCCGATGTCGTGCTGCAGCCCGACGCCAAACAGGCCGTCGATGACGAGGCTGTAGCGCTGCGATGGCGGGAGCGCGGCCAGGATTGTGCCGCCGCTCTCGCGCCAGGCGACCCAGGCGCGCGCGGCATCCGGCGGCAGCCGGGCGGGGTCGGCGCGGCTGACCACCACCACGCGGCATCCCCGGGCGCTGAGCCGGCGCGCGGCAACCAACGCGTCGCCGCCGTTGTTGCCGGGGCCAGCCAGAACCAGGACCGGCTCACCCGATTCGCTGGCCAGCATGCCTGCCAATTCGGCTGCGGCAGCGCCCGCCCTTTCCATCAGCGAGGTGCCGGGGTGGGTGTTCGCCCAGTGCCGGTCGATCGCGCGGATGTCGTCAGCCATGAACAGCGGGGGGGAAACGAGGGCGCGAGGCGCGATCGGCATGGGGACGTAAAGATCCGGGTGAACGGAGGGGTGAGGGTGTGCCATGCAGTGTGACGTCCGTTTCGGGACAAGCGCGGATCGAGCTTGCATGTTAAACCCGGCGCGGTAGTTGAACATAACCCGTGTGATCGGGTATTCAGAGCGCCGACAAATTGCCGTTAAAGGTCAACCGGAATTCCTTGCGGCATTTTAAAAAGGTGATTGATATGCGTAGACGTAGCTTTCTGGCGGGTCTGACCCTCCTCCCCATGCTGCCGCTGGTGGCCCATGCCGCCAAGGGCACCCTGAGCATCGGAATCTACCCGGGTACCGGCAAGGCCGATATCGTGATGGGGGATTTTCGCGCTTATGCCCTGCCTTTTGCGCAGGCGCTGGGCGCCGCGCTCGGTCTGGAACCCCGGCTTACCCTGTTTCGCAGCATCAAACGCGTTTCGGCGTCACTCAAGGACGGTCGGCTGGATCTCTATTTTGTCCCGCCATCGGTGGCGGTTGCCGTGCTCGAGAACGATTATTCGCCGGTCGCCCGCGTGCACGATCAGGCCACCGGGGTGCTGGTCCGGCGCAAGGGCGTGGCCATTCACGCGGTAGCGCTGACCGAGAAGGAATCCTGGCTGGACGTGATGGCCCGCCATACACTCAAGCGCAACAAGATCAACTCGGTGAGGATTCACAACTTCAAGACGCAGGACGATGTGGCCCTGGCCATGCAGCGCGATTATGTCCAGGCCGGCAGCCTGCGCAGCAAGCTGGCCAATGAAATGATTGCAAAGGACGAGTACGAGCTCTGGCATTCCCTGCCGACCACGCCGGATTTCACGCTGATGGCGAGCAACCGCCTGAGTGCCTCCGAGCAGAGCAGGCTGGGGGCGGCTGCCGTCGCGCTTGCGCCTGCCGCCATCGAGTCGCTGCAAAAAACCATCCACAGCAAGGTGACCGGCTTTGTGATCGACAAGGAGGCGGATTACAAGGTCATCAAGCAAGCGATCAGCGAAGCCGGGTACTGAGTCCGCGCCTGCGATCCCGACAGGCGGCTTGCAGCGCGGTCCAGGTGATCTAAATTGAGAAATGTCTGACGGCTTGGGGAATGCCATATGAAGACCCAGCATCGCAATCCGGCGGGAGCGCCGGTGGCGCAATGCTCCGACGAAGACAGTTGCACCGTGCTCAGCTGTGAGGTCTGCCTGAAGGAAGTGCCGGCCGATTCAGTCAAAGTGGCGGATGCGCAGGACTATGTCCATCATTTCTGTGGCCTCGACTGCCTTGAAATCTGGCAAAAGCAGGCCGCTATTCGCCAACAGGCCGGTCCGGAGGGCGGCCCCGATCGGCTAAAATAGCGCCTTTGCCCGTTCGCAAAGACGCACATGTCTGCCATCGTCTCCCTTCCCGGCGCCGCCGCGCTGTCGCCGTTCCGTCTCGATAAAATTCGCAGCGAGGCCACGCAGTCGGGCCTGACCCTGGGCACGCTGGCTGCGCGCCATTGGCATTTTCTGGAAGTGGACGCCGCGCTCGACGCCGCGCAAATGCGGCTGGTCGAGCAGGCGCTCGATTACGGCACGCCGACCGACACCCCGCGCGCAGACGACCCGCTGATTCTGGTCACGCCGCGCCCCGGCACGATTTCGCCCTGGTCGTCGAAGGCCACCGACATCCTGAAGAACTGCGGCCTCGCCGGCTTCAGACGCATCGAGCGCGGCGTCGCTTTCCATGTGCTGGATGCCTCCGGCCGGCCGCTGTCGGCCGAGGCAAAGGCGCGTGTGCTGCCACTGCTGCACGACCGCATGACCGAAACGGTGATGACGCTGGCCGGCGTGGCGCAGTTGTTCCGCCACGTGCCGCCGCGCGAACTGGCGCGTGTCGATGTGCTGGGCGGCGGCCGCCCGGCGCTGCAAACCGCCAACCGCGACCTCGGCCTGGCGCTGTCGGACGACGAGCTCGATTACCTGGTGGAGAACTTCGTCCGCATCGGGCGCAACCCCACCGATGTCGAGCTGATGATGTTCGCGCAGGCCAACTCCGAGCATTGCCGCCACAAGATTTTCAACGCCTCGTGGGTGATCGACGGCGCGGTGCAGGCGAAATCGCTGTTCGGCATGATCCGCGACACCCATGCCGCCCATCCCGCGGGAACGGTGGTGGCGTATTCCGACAATTCCTCGGTCATCGAGGGCGCGACCATCGACCGCTTCTATCCGCGCGCCGACGGCAGCTATGCCTACAGCAGCGAGCTGACCCACGTCCTGATGAAGGTGGAAACGCACAACCACCCGACGGCGATTTCGCCGTTCGCGGGCGCGGCCACCGGCAGCGGCGGCGAAATCCGCGACGAGGGCGCGACCGGAACCGGGTCGAAGCCCAAGGCCGGCCTGTGCGGATTTTCGGTGTCCAACCTCAACATTCCCGGTTACCCCCAGCCGTGGGAAACCGGCGCCTACGGCAAGCCGGAGCGCATCGTGACCCCGCTCGCGATCATGCTCGAAGGCCCGATCGGCGCGGCGGCGTTCAACAACGAATTCGGCCG
>DASTEA010000055.1:0-4145 GCA_035710075.1 Thiobacillus sp. | reverse complement strand
CTTCGCCCAAGCCCAGACGCCTGCCGCGCCGGATCCCGCCACGCCTCCGAAGCCGAGCCTGCTGGATCGCCCCGTACCGAGCATCGACAGCCTGCCCGACGACGACTACGGCAAGCTGGCCCGCTATGGCCACGAATTGTCCACCCGCACCTACGCCTATATCGGACCTGAAGTAAAAAACACGAAAATGCGCTATGCGGGCAACAACCTCGCCTGCACCTCCTGCCACCAGGAAAACGCCACCAAACCTTTCGCCATGCCCTGGGTCGGCGTCACCGCCGCGTTTCCCCAGTACCGTGGCCGGGAGGACGCCGTCAGCACGGTTGAAGAGCGGGTCAACGGCTGCATGGAGCGCAGCATGAACGGCAAACCGCTGCCGCTTGATTCACGGGAAATGAAGGCCTTCGTCACCTACATCCACTTTCTCTCGCGGGGCATCCCGGTGGGGCAGCAGGTGGAAGGGGCCGCCACCAAAGTCACCAAACCGCCCAACCGCAGGGCCGATCTGGCCGCCGGCGAGGCCGTCTACAAAGCCCAGTGCATGGCCTGCCACGGCGCGAACGGCGAAGGCAAGCGCAATGGGGTGAAGGGCGATGCCGGGGGCTACCTCTACCCGCCGGTGTGGGGGCCCGATACCTTCAACACCGGGGCCGGCATGAACCGGCTGCTGATGGCCATGCGCTTCCTCAAGCAAAACATGCCGCTCGGGGCCAGCCACAATGCCCTGGTGCTGACCGACGACGAAGCCTACGACGTGGCCGGCTATATGGTGTCCAAGCCACGCCCGGCCAAGGCCGACCTGGAAAAGGACTTCCCGGCCCGCTGGAACAAGCCTATCGACGCCGCCTTCCCACCCTATGTTCTCGGCGCGCCGCCTGACCAGCACAAGTACGGCCCCTTCCCGCCTCTGGCGGAAAAGGCCCGCGCGCTCGCAGACAAACGGGCGAAAGAGCTCAAGGAGAAGAAAGCACTGCCGGCAGCCCAGTGATTTTCCGGGCACGAGGGCGGGCGTAGTACTGGGCCACCTCACGTATTGCGTATGGCTGGCCTGGATGGGCGCTCACCTCACGCCTGGCTGAAGAAAGGAAGAAACCCCCGATACGGATCGCCCGGAAAAATCACGCCCTGTTTGTGGTTCGACAACCAGGCCGCAGCGGCGGCCGCCTTTTATACGGCCATGTTCAAGAATCCCGCAATCGGCAGAATCACGCGCTACGGCAAGGAAGGCTTCGAGATTCACGGCAGGCCGGAAGGAACAGTGATGACCATCAATGCCCGTTCTTGGGGCACCCCACACAGGGCTTAGCCGAACGTCAGCCCCATCGCCTCGCGCACGTCGCGCATGGTGTCGCGCGCCAGCTCCTGCGCCTTTTCGCAACCGTCGGCGAGGATGTTGCGCACCTGATCGGGGTTGTCTTCGTAATACGCCGCGCGTTCGCGGATCGGGGCGAGTTCGGCGAGCACGGCGTCGATCACAGGCTGCTTGCAGTCGAGGCAACCGATGCCGGCGCTGGTGCAGCCGGCGGTGACCCACTGGCGGGTCGCCTCGTCGGAATACACCAGGTGGAACTGCCACACCGGACACTTGGCCGGGTCGCCGGGGTCGGTGCGGCGCACGCGCGCGGGATCGGTCGGCATGGTGCGGATTTTCTTGGTGACGACCTCCGGGTCTTCACGCAGGGCAATGGTGTTGTTGTAGGACTTCGACATCTTCTGTCCGTCCAGCCCGGGCATTTTCGAGGCTACGGTCAGCAGTGCTTCGGGTTCGATGAGGATCATCTTGCCCGAGCCTTCGAGGTAGCCGAATAGGCGTTCGCGGTCGTTCATCGACAGGTTCTGCGCGTCGTTCAAAAGCGCCTTGGCGGATTCCAGCGCCTCGTCGTCGCCCTTTTCCTGATAGGCAGTGCGGCATTCCTCGTACAAGCGGGCCTTTTTCGAGCCGAGCTTCTTGACCGCGGCGCGCGCCTTGTCCTCGAATCCCGGCTCGCGGCCGTACAGATGGTTGAAGCGACGGCAGATTTCGCGGGTGAATTCGATGTGCGGCACCTGGTCCTCGCCCACCGGAACCAGGTTGGCGCGGTAGATCAGGATGTCGGCGGACTGCAGCAGCGGGTAGCCGAGGAAGCCGTAGGTCGAGAGATCCTTTTCGCTCAGCTTTTCCTGTTGGTCCTTGTAGGTGGGCACGCGTTCCAGCCAGCCAAGCGGCGTCATCATCGACAGCAGCAGATGCAACTCGGCGTGTTCGATCACGCGCGACTGCACGAACAGCGTCGCCTGCGCCGGATCAACGCCGGCGGCGAGCCAGTCGATCGCCATGTCGCGCACGTTCTCGTCGATCATCTGCGGCGTGTCGTAATGCGTCGTCAGCGCGTGCCAGTCGGCGACGAAGAACAGGCACTGGTACTCGTGCTGCAGGCGCAGCCAGTTTTTGAGCACGCCGTGGTAATGGCCAAGATGCAGGCGCCCGGTGGGGCGCATGCCGGAGAGAACGCGATCGGAATACATTTTTAGAGTCGAGAGTTGAGGGCGAAGAGTCGAGAGTAATGCGGAATCAGGACAGCACGACCTGGATCAGGCCGATCAGTTGCGCCGGTTCGAGGCCGGTGACCAGTGCAACGAGGCCGATGAACAGGCTGATCAGCGGCCACAGAATGATGCCGAGGATGCCGGTGAACAGGAGGCCGAGCAAAATGAACAGGCCATACGGTTCCAGTCGGGCGAACTGCATGGCCTGCTTCACCGGCAGCAGGCTGACGGCGATGCGGCCGCCGTCGAGCGGCGGCAGCGGAATCAGGTTCAGCGCCATCAGGATGACGTTGATGAAGACGCCGGCAGCGCCCATCAGCATCAGCGGCGCGCTGGCAAAACCGCTGCCGAGCGCAAGGCCGATCTGGATCATCAGCGCCCAGAAAATGGCCATGGCGAAGTTCATGCCGGGGCCGGCTGCGGCCACCCACAGCATGTCCTGCTTGGGGCGGCGCAGCTGGTTGAAGTTGACCGGCACCGGCTTGGCCCAGCCGAACAGGATCGCGCCGCCACCCAGAAGCTTGCTGGTCAGCAGAATCACCAGCGGCACCAGGATGGTGCCTACCGGGTCGATATGCTTGAGCGGGTTGAGCGTGATGCGCCCCTGCAAGGCGGCGGTCATGTCGCCGAAGAAACGCGCGACATAACCGTGCGCGGCTTCGTGCAGGGTGATGGCAAAGATCACCGGCAATGCGAATACGGCGATTTTCTGGATCAGGGAGAGTTCCATGTCAGGACTCGAAGTCCGCGGTGTCGCCCTTGCCGAAGCGCACCACGACGGGCGTGTCGGTGGTCAGGTCGACCACGGTGGTCGGGGTGAGTCCGCAGGCGCCGCCGTCGATGACCAGATCGACCAGGTGCTCCAGGCGCTCGCGGATTTCCCACGGTTCGGTCAGCGGCACGTCCTCGCCGTACAGCAGCAGCGTCGACGACAGGATGGGCTCGCCCAGTTCGGCCAGCAGCGCCTGCACGATGGGATGATCCGGCACCCGCAATCCGATGGTGTCGTGCTTCTTGTGCAGCAGCCGCTTCGGCACTTCTCGGGTGCCGCGCAGGATGAAGGTGTAGGCGCCCGGGGTGTGCGCCTTCAGAAAGCGGAACTGGCTATTGTCCACCTGGGCATAGCGCCCGAGCTCGGACAGATCGCTGCAGATCAAGGTGAGATCGTGCCCGGTGTCGAGCCCGCGTACCGACAGCAGCCGCATCGCCGCTTCCTTGTCGCCGATGTGGCAGCCCAGCGCATAGCACGAGTCGGTGGGATAGACGATCACGCCACCGCGCTTGAGGATGTCGACCGCCTGCTGGATCAGCCGCGGCTGCGGATTGTCGGCATGAATATTGAAGAATTGCGCCATAGATGAATGCTTGGGAATAAGGGCTCAGGCCAGGGAAGGAGAAAGATGGGCTGCCAGTTCCGGCCAGCCCTGCCACACCGGCTGGCAGTAATGCGGCAGCGCGGGCAGGCGGCCGATGTCGATGCCCTCGCCCGGCGCGTGAAAGTCGGCACCGCGCGAGGACTTGAGTCCGAAGGCGCGCGCCAGGTCGGCAAACTTGCCGTACTCGGAAGGGTGATGGCTGCCGGTGATGACCTCGATGCCCGTGCCGCCCAGCGCGCGGAA
>DASTEA010000054.1:0-4434 GCA_035710075.1 Thiobacillus sp. | reverse complement strand
TGATCCCATCCGGCATCCTGCGCGACAACGTCACCTGCTACATCGGCAACGGCGTGGTGCTGTCGCCGACTGCGCTGCTGGAAGAAATGGACATGCTGCTGGCCGCCGGGGTCGACGTGGCGAGCCGCCTCAAGCTCAGCGAAGCCTGCCCGCTCATCATGCCGCACCACGTGGCGCTCGATCAGGCGCGCGAAATCGCCAAGGGCGCCGGCAAGATCGGCACCACCGGGCGCGGCATCGGCCCCGCCTACGAAGACAAGGTGGCGCGTCGCGCGCTGCGCCTGCAGGACCTGTTCCACCGCGAACGGTTTGCCGCCAAGCTGGGCGAAGTGCTCGACCACCACAACTTCATGCTGAAGAACTACTACCAGGCCGAGGTGGTGAGCTTCAACCAGACGCTCGACAGCATGATGGCCATGGCCGAGCGCTTGAAGCCGATGGTGGCCGACGTGCCGCGCAGCCTGTACGAGGCCAACAAGGCAGGCGAGAACCTGCTGTTCGAAGGCGCGCAGGGCACCTTGCTCGACATCGACCATGGCACCTATCCGTTCGTGACGTCGTCCAACTGCACCGCCGGCGGCGCCGCTACCGGCGCCGGTGTGGGCCCGAATACGCTGCATTACATACTGGGCATCACCAAGGCCTATACCACGCGTGTCGGCTCCGGGCCGTTCCCCACCGAGCTGTTCGACGACGTCGGCCAGTATCTCGGCGAAAAGGGCCATGAATTTGGCGCCACCACCGGGCGCGCGCGCCGCTGCGGCTGGTTCGACGCCGCCGCGCTCAAACGCTCGATCCAGATCAACGGCGTGTCCGGCCTGTGCGTGACCAAGCTGGACGTGCTGGATGGCCTGGAGACCGTGCGGGTGTGCGTGGGCTACAGGATCGACGGCGAGGCCTGCGACATCCTGCCGGTGGGCGCTGAATCGATTGCCCGCGTCGAGCCGATTTACGAGGACCTGCCGGGCTGGAGCGATTCGACCGTGGGCGTGCAGGAGTTCGACAAGCTGCCGCAGAAGGCGCAGACCTATCTGAAGCGGATGGAAGCCCTGTGCGAAGTGCCGGTGGACGTGGTGTCGACCGGGCCGGATCGGGTGGAGACGATCGTGCGTCGTCACCCCTACGATGCGTAATGTTTACGCTAAACTGCAGGAAAGTAAAAAGCCGACACGGGGTCGGCTTTTTACTTACAACATTTGGTGCCCAGAAGAGGACTCGAACCTCCACACCTTGCGGCACACGGACCTGAACCGTGCGCGTCTACCAATTCCGCCATCTGGGCTACTAAGGCGCGCATTCTAGAGAGCAGAGATTAAATTGTCAACGACCAAATCGCGCAGCCGCGCAAACAAACACAAAATTCCGGCGATTCGCCAGGCCGATCCGTTCTATGAGCGCGAGATCGAGCGCTACGAGTCGCCGCTACCCAGCCGCGAATACATCCTGCAACTGCTGACCGAGGCCGGCTGTCCGGTCGACGCCGACGCCTTTGCCGATCAGCTGGAAATCACCGAGGCCGAGCGCGAGCTGTTCCAGCGGCGCCTCGGCGCGATGCAGCGCGACGGGCAGCTGATGCTCAACCGCAAGCGCCAACTGTGCCTGCCGGACAAGCTCGACCTGATCAAGGGCCGCGTCGAGGGCCACCCGGACGGCTTCGGCTTCGTGGTGCCGGAAGAGGGCGGCGACGATCTCTATCTGTCGCCCAAGGAAATGCACCGGGTGCTGCACGGCGACCGGGTGATGGTGCGGGTGGCTGGCCTCGATCGGCGCGGGCGGCGCGAGGCGAAGATTGTCGAGGTGCTCGAGCACGTCAATAAATTCATAGTCGGCCGCTACTACCTCGAAGGCAGTGTCGGTTTCCTGATTGCGGAGAACCGCCGCATCAACCAGGACATTCTGGTGCCGGCCGAACACGCGGGATCCGCGCAGTCCGGCCAGGTGGTGACGGTGGAAATCGTCACCCAGCCCGGCGCGCACAACGAGGCGATCGGGCGGGTGACCGAGGTCATCGGCAGCTTCACCGGGCCCGGCATGGAAATCGAGATTGCCCTGCGCAAGCACGATCTGCCCTATGTGTTCCCACCGGACGTCGAGGCGCAGGCGTCCAAGCTGCCCAGCAAGGTGCAGAAAAAGGACATGGCCGACCGCGAGGACATCCGCCATCTGCCGCTCGTCACCATCGACAGCGAGACCGCGCGCGACTTCGACGATGCGGTGTACTGCGAGCCGCTCGGCCGCAGCGGCTACCGGCTGGTGGTGGCGATTGCCGACGTCAGCCATTACGTCCAGCCGCGCGATGCGCTCGACAGCGAGGGCTTCAACCGCGGCAACTCGGTGTACTTCCCGCGCCGCGTCATCCCCATGTTGCCCGAGGCGCTGTCAAACGGCCTGTGCTCGCTCAACCCGGAAGTCGACCGCCTGTCGATGGTGTGCGACATGCGCATCACCAGTACCGGCAGCGTCAAGGAATACCGTTTCTATCCGGCGGTGATTTTTTCGCACGCGCGCCTGACCTACAACCAGGTGTGGAACTGGCTCTCCGGTGCGGCCGAGCCGGAGCAGAAACACGCTGCGATGATGCCGCACCTGCAGGCGCTGGATAAGCTGTTTCGCACCTTGCTGAAGGCGCGCGCCAAGCGCGGCGCGATCGATTTCGGTTCGACTGAAACGCAGATCAATTTCGACGATCAGGGCAAGATCAAGGACATCGTGCCGGTGATCCGCAACGACGCGCACCGCATCATCGAGGAATGCATGCTGGCAGCCAACGTCTGCGCGTCGGATTTCCTGCAGGAGAACAAGCAGCCCGCGCTGTACCGCGTCCACGAAGGCCCGACCCCCGAGAAGCTCGCTGCGCTGCGCGACTTTCTGGCCGAATTCGGGCTCGACCTCGGCGGCGGCGACAAGCCGCATGCCAAGGATTACGCCGCGCTGCTGGAAAAGATCAAGCCGCGTCCCGATCATGGCCTGCTGCAAACCGTGATGCTGCGTTCGCTGCGGCAGGCGGTGTACAGCCCGGACAACAAGGGGCATTTCGGTCTGGCGTATGAGGCCTACACCCACTTCACCTCGCCGATCCGGCGCTATCCCGATCTGCTGGTGCATCGCGGCATCAAGGCGGTGCTCGCCGGCGAGAAGCTGCCCGCCAAGGGGCTGGCTGAAGTCGGCGCCCACTGCTCGATGACCGAGCGCCGCGCCGACGACGCCACGCGCGATGTCGACGCCTGGCTGAAAACCTATTTCATGCGCGACCGCATCGGCGATGAATACAACGGCACGGTGAGCGCGGTGACCAGCTTCGGCATGTTTGTCGCGCTGGACGACCTCCTCATCGAGGGGCTGGTCCATGTGTCCGAACTCGGCCAGGATTATTTCCACTACGACCAGGCCAAGCACCTGATGCTCGGCGAGCGGACGGGCAAACGGTATCGCCTGGGCGACCGCGTGCGCATCAAGGTGCTGCGCGCCGACATCGAAACCAGCAAGATCGACTTCAGCCTGGTCGAAGTGGTCGAGACGGCGGAAGAAATCGCGGCGCCGAAGAAGAAGGCCGCCAAGGCCAGAACCGGCAGCAAGCAAAAATGAGCGAGAAGTCCACCGACAAACACGCCGCGGAAAAACTCATCTACGGCTTTCACGCCGTGCTGGCGCGCCTGCGCCATGACCCGAAAGGCGTGCTGGAAATCTATCTTGATCTGACCCGGCGCGACGCGCGGGCGCGCGACCTGGTGCATCAGGCCAAGGACAACGGCGTCAAGCTGGCGCAGGTCGAGGCCGACCGGCTGACCCGCCTGGTCGGCAAGGCCGCCAAGCATCAGGGCGTGGTCGCCCGCGTCAAACCGGTCGCGCTGACGCATTCGCTCGACGAGGTGTTGGAAAGCATCAAGGGCCCACCGCTGCTGGTCATCCTCGACGGCGTCACCGATCCGCACAACCTCGGCGCGATCATGCGCTCGGCGGATGCCTTCGGCGTGCACGCCGTCATCGCGCCGAAGGACAACGCGGTCGGCATCAACGCCACGGTGGAAAAGGTCGCCTCGGGTGGGGCGGAAACCGTCCCCTACATCATGGTCACCAACCTCGCGCGCACTATCGAGGACCTGAAGGAACACAACATCTGGGTCATCGCCGCCGACATGGACGGCGAGCAGCCGCTGTCCGGCATCGACGCCAAGACCGGCATCGCCTGGGTGCTCGGCGCCGAAGGCACGGGGATTCGCCGACTGGTCAAGCAGAGCTGCGACAATGTCGCGCGCATTCCCATCGGCGGCACGGTGGAAAGCCTCAATGTCTCGGTGTCGGCGGCGCTGTGTCTGTATGAGACGGTACGGCAGCGCAGGAAGTGATCAAGCCCTTGCAGCCAGTCTTCTGGCGCACTCCCGTATCGCTGGTCAGATAGACTGGCGCTCGCGCATTCGAACAGGCCGCTGAGTT
>DASTEA010000053.1:0-4010 GCA_035710075.1 Thiobacillus sp. | reverse complement strand
GTTATCCCGTCTCTCAGATGTTCTGCAAAGTAGTAGAAGCGCTTGAACGCGGGCTCGTAGGAAAACTCAATGGCTTCTCCGTTCGGCTGATTTAGCTGAAACGTCGCGTGAGACCTGGAGTAGAGGGCCGTGGCTGTTCGGACGTTCGTCGCAATGCCGGTGTCCGAGTGGAGATCCGTAGGGATCGGGTCGAAGGAGCGATAGAACGACCACACGCCAAACGCACCTATGACTGCCGATGCAGCAGCGAGTAAAGCCATGATGGTGGACAAGCGCATGGTTGTGCGGCCTAACGTTAAGTAGACACCTTTTTAGGTGTATATCCAGAAGTGGTAAAGGTGTATAACCCGATTCTGCGCATGATAAGTTGTTGTTTTGTATAGTTCTTGATTTTGATATGGGACGATCATGGAAACCGCAAACACACCTGCTGCCAACTCCCCAAAACTGCTTGATGTGGTGCGTGATCGGATTCGGGTCAAGCATTACAGCATCCGTACGGAAACGCAATACGTGCAGTGGATCAGGCGTTTCATTCTTTTCCATGGAAAAAAGCATCCCAGGGACATGGGCGCGCCCGAGGTGGAGGCGTTTCTGACTTATCTGGCCGTCGAGGGCAACGTGGCGGCTGCTACGCAGAACCAGGCATTGTCGGCCCTGCTGTTTTTGTACAGGGAAGTATTAAGTATCGATCTGCCGTGGCTGGATAACGTCACGCGCGCAAAACGTCCGCAGCGCCTGCCGGTGGTGATGACGCGCGATGAGGTGCACGCCGTGCTGGATCGGATGGAAGGGGGATATGGCCTGATGGCGCGTCTGCTGTACGGAACCGGGATGCGCCTGATGGAGTGCGTGCGACTGCGGGTGAAGGATGTGGATTTCGCGCGCGGCGAGATTCTGGTCCGCGACGGAAAGGGCGGCAAAGATCGTGTGACGATGCTGCCGCAGTCGCTGGGATTGCCGCTGCAGTCGCACTTGACGCAGCGACGGGCGTTGTTTGACGACGATCTCCGCGCGGGGAAGGCGGCGGTGTATCTGCCGCATGCGCTGGCGCAAAAGTATCCCAATGCGCCGACCGAGTGGGGCTGGCAATACGTGTTTCCCTCTGGCAGCTATTCGACCGATCCGCGCAGCGGCGCGGTGCGACGCCATCATCTCGACGAAAAGCTGCTGCAGCGTGCGATGAAGCGGGCAGTGCAGGCGTCGGGCCTGGCGAAGCCGGCTACCCCGCATACCTTGCGCCATTCATTCGCCACGCATTTGCTTGAAAGCGGCTACGACATTCGCACGGTGCAGGAATTGCTCGGGCATTCAGATGTTTCGACCACCATCATCTACACGCATGTGTTGAACAAGGGCGGGCGTGGGGTGGTGAGTCCGCTGGACCGATAGGCGGCAGGCGGCTCGCGCTCGACACGATGCCCGCAAGCAGGCAGGCGAACAACAGGTTCGCAAGCGCGATCATCCCTGCCATGCGCCACCCGAACCGGTGGCAACCGGCTAGTGCGCGCCGCTACTGAAGCAGCATCGGCTTGTTGTCATTGAGGTTGAGCCAGCCTTTGGCGATGCGGTAGACGAACCAGACGAACGCCACGCCCCACACAATCCAGCCGATCAGAATGATCAAGGTGATTGCGCCGACAACACACCACAGCAAGGCCCACCAGAAGGTGCGAATTTGCCAGATGAAATGGCTTTCCAGCCAGGTGCCCTGGGCGTCTTCACGCTTGATGTAGTTCAGCACGATGGCAATGATGGCGGTAACGCCGAAAAACAGCGAGGCGGCATACAGCGCATAAATGACCGTGCTCAGGGTCTTGAGGCTGGCGATTTTTTCGTCGGAGGCGGGCGCGAGGTCCATGTTCATTAACGTGCTTTCTCGTAAATCGGCATCATCTGCGGCATCAGCGCGTTCAGCGCCTGGATGCGGTTGCCGGGGGCGGGGTGGGTGCTGAGGAATTGCGGTGGACCGTCGCCGCCGGCGGCGCTCATTTTTTCCCACAGGCGCACCGCGCTGCGCGGGTCGAAGCCGGAGCGGGCGGCGAGTTCAAGGCCGTAGCGGTCGGCTTCGGATTCGTTTTCGCGGCTGTTGGGCAGGGTCAGCGCGATGTCGGCCACCGGCGCCAGGATGCTGAGGTCGCGTCCGGCGACGATGGAGCCGAGGGTCATGCCGCCCTGCATGGCCATGGCGCGCGACATGCGCTCGCGGCCATGCCCCAGCAGAGCGTGGGCGATTTCGTGGCCCATGATCTGGCCGATTTCGTCGTCTGAGAGGTTCAGTTTTTGGATGATGCCGGTGTAGATCGCCATCTTGCCGCCGGGCATGCACCAGGCATTGAGCGAGGGCTCGTCGATCACCGCGACCGACCATTTCCAGTCGCGGCTGGGCGGATACATGTTGCCGGCTTGGACGATCAGGCGGTCGGTGATGCGCTTGACGCGGTTGTTCAGCGCCGCGTCGGTGCTGAGCTTGCCCTTCTTCTGCGCTTCGCTAAGCGCTTGCGTGTAAGCCTGGGCCGACGAGCTTTGCGCCTGCTCCTCGGATACCAGCACCAGCTGTTTGCGGCCGGATACCGGGTTGGCCTGGCAGCCGACCAGGCTGGCGCCGAGCAGGGCGGTGACGATGAGTTTGTATTTCATGGCGACTCCTTCAAGCAGATCATGGTGCAGACCAAAAATCAGGGTGCGATGTCACCCCGGCGCTTTCCCCTCCGGGACAGGTGCCGGGGTGATGACTTTCAGGATAGTTTGGGCCGGATCAATACGCCAATAGCGGCAGACTTGAATCTACCCGCAAGCGCGCTCAAATTCCGCGCAGCAGTTCGTTGATGCCGACTTTCGACAGCGTCTTCGCGTCGACCTTCTTCACGATCACTGCACAATACAGACTATAGCTGCCATCCTTGGACGGCAGGTTGCCTGACACCACCACCGAGCCGGCGGGGATGCGCCCATAGGTGACTTCGCCGGTTTCACGGTCGTAGATCTTGGTGGACTGGCCGATGTAGACACCCATCGAGATCACGCTGTTGTCCTCGACGATCACGCCCTCGACCACTTCGGAGCGCGCGCCGATGAAGCAGTTGTCGCCGATGATGGTGGGGTTGGCCTGCACCGGCTCGAGCACGCCGCCGATGCCGACGCCGCCTGAGAGGTGCACGTTCTTGCCGATCTGCGCGCAGGAGCCGACGGTGGCCCAGGTGTCGACCATGGTGCCTTCGCCGACGTAGGCGCCGATGTTGATATAGGAGGGCATCAGCACCACGTTCTTGCCGATGTAGGACCCCTTGCGTGCAGCTGCCGGCGGCACCACGCGGAAGCCGCCTTCGCGGAAGTCCTTCGAGTTGAAGTCGGCGAACTTGGAGGGCACCTTGTCGTAGTAGTTGGTGAATCCGCCCTTGATGAAGGCGTTGTCCTCCAGGCGGAACGACAGCAGCACGGCCTTCTTGATCCACTGGTGGGTGATCCAGTTCTGGCCATCAGTGCGCTCGGCGACGCGCAGTTCGCCCATGTCGAGCAGGTCGATCACGGCCATGACCGCGTCCTTGACCTGGGGTTCGGCATTGCGCGGGGTGATGTCGGCGCGGCGTTCGAATGCGTCTTCGATGATTTTCTGCAGCTCTTGCATGATGGGTTTCCTGTGGTTGAATGGCTTGAATGAATAAGGGAAGAAATAGAGGAGGCGTGTTTAGCCGGCCGTGCCGGCGAAGCTGACGATGCGCCTGGCCGCTTCGACGCAGGCGTCCAGGCTGTCGACCAGCGCGATGCGGACGAAGCCCTTGCCCGGATTGACGCTGGCGGCGTCGCGCGCGAGGTAGCTGCCGGGCAGCACGGTCACATGCTGGGTGCGGTACAGCTCGCGCGCGAACGCGGCATCGTCGCCGCCCGGCACGCGCGCCCACAGATAGAAGGCGGCGTCGGGCGCGTCGAAAGACAGCACGTCCTTCAGCAGCGGCATCACGGCGGCGAATTTCTCGGCGTACTGGCGGCGGTTCTCGACCACGTGCGCC
>DASTEA010000052.1:0-3022 GCA_035710075.1 Thiobacillus sp. | reverse complement strand
GTATTGCAGTATTTGTCACGCGGCCCTGGCTTGTCAATCAGCCCGTTTTAGGCGTCTATTGGTACAACTGCCTATCCAGCGGATCGGCACCGGAAGAAATGTAACCTCAGGGTCGCCTGCTGGTGTCGCCGGCAGGTGATGGAGTAAGCGGCGGCGGGGTGAAGCTCTGTTCAATCAGTTGAATGCGTGGGGTGAGCCGAGCCAGTTCAGCGGTATTGCCCTGGGCGGCCGCCTGTTGCTGCTGCAATTTCAGATAGGTCAGCAGGGGCTGCCGCCAGCCTCGCTCTGAAGCGGTTTCCGCGGCCAGCACCAGCGTGGCGGCATCGGCTTCCCGGCGCATCACCAGCAGGCTGGCGTCAAGCAGGCGCGCCAGCGGGTCGGCGATCCGGCTCAGCGTTTCATGGCGCTTGCCAGCGGGTGCGCGCACCAGGTCGCGGTGCTGACTGGGCAGACTGATGACATCGAGGGCGTCCCAGCGCAGGGTGAGGAACTGATAGTAGGCATGATCCGCCGCGTTCGGCGCGATGCCGGCGAGTTCGGCATATTCGGTGCAGGCGTCGTCGATCAGCATGGCGCGGCGGGTGGCGCAGCGCACCAGCCACAGGCGCGCGGTTTCGGTGACGCGGCCGGCGCCGCCAGTGGCGCGAACAGCCTGCTGGAAATAACGCTCGGCCAGCGTGTTTTCGCCCAGCAGGGCGTGCTTCTGATAGCGCTCGATCAGGTCGGCCGCATTGGCTTTCCAGTCGGGTGGTGTCGGGCCGCCGCCGCAGGCGGTGAGCGCAACCAGGGCGGCGAGCATGAGCAGGATCTTCATGGCAGGTTCACCTCGGGGTCGCGCGCAAACGGCCATTTCTTATTGATCTCGTTGACCAGTGCGCTGGCCTTGCGCACGGCGTCGTCGATCTCGCTGCGCAGTGCGGCGATGTCGTGCGTGCCTTCCTCGACGTCGGCGGAAATCTTCACTGCATTGGTCATCAGGGCATCCGCCTTTTTCAGGCTGGATTGCGCGTCATTCAGCATCAGTCGTATCTGGGCCAGCGATTCGTCCGTCTGTTCGGCGACGCCGCCTGACGCAAACAGCCATTGATCGGCTTTGCCAGCCATGCCGTCCATCTTCAGCGCCAGGCTGTCGAGCTTGCTGATGAGGGCACCGGTCTTGTCGAGCGAATCGGTCACCGCGCGGGCTTTTTCCGCGCTGCCGAGGATGCTTTCCAGCATGCCGTATTCGCCGGTCATGCGTCCGGTCACCGTCTTGACGTTGGCCAGGGTGGCATTGATTTCGCCGTCCTTGCGGGTGAGGTGTTCGACGTTGTCGAGAATCGCCTTGACCCGTTCGACCAGCGCCGGGATCTCCTTGCTGATGTCGGAGGTGAGCAGCAGCACGGTGGCGTTGTCGGGCAGCGCGGGGGCGTTGAGGTCGGGCGAGTCGACGCGGATTCTGGCGCCACCGACGAGGGGCTTGTCGAGGGTGAAGGTGCTGTTTTCCTTCAGCCACTTGGCGTTGCGCTCGAGGAATTCGGCGCGGATGACGATGCCGCCCTCTTCATTCAGCCCCAGCGTGGTGACGCGGCCGATTTCGATGCCGGAAAACACGACCGGCACCCCGGGGGCGACGCCATCGGCGCTGGTTGCGGCCAGTTGCAGGTGGAAGGTGCCCTCAAAAAAGCCGCGCGCATGCAGCAGATACACCAGGAATGCGCCCAGCAGCAGCAGCGACGCGGCAGCAAACAATCCCACCTTGAAATGCAGTCTGTTCATTCTGAATAAAGTGCCTGGTTGTATAGAACCTGGTTCCAGCTGAAATCGTAAATTTCCCAGGTGCCCGTCATGCTGGCCTGCGACGCCAGGTGCTGGATGAAGGCGGGATAGGGCTCATCGTAAAGCATGGCGCCGGGACGGTCGATCACCAGACGGGGACGCTTGAGGATGCACGCGCGCGCCAGCTTGGTCACGAAACGCTGCGCCGGCGTCATGTCGGGGTCGCGCAGCAACGCGATGTCGGCATACCCCAGTTGATCCAGCATGACCTGCGCCTGCCGGGCCGATTCGGCTGCGCCGTAATGGCGCTGGTACAGCGGAATCAGCGCAATGTTGTCGAGCGCGGACAGATTCGCCCGCAGCGGCAGGTCGAGTGCGACGCGCGCCACGTCATCGCGCAGCGCGGCGACAGCAGCCATCAGCGCTGTACGGTCGGCAAACGGGGTCAGACGTATTTGAGCGCTAATGACACCACCTCGATCGTCACAATGGCGAAGAATACCCGCATCATGCCGCGCAGCACGGAGACCGGAACCATGAAGAGTTTTTTCGGCGTTTCGAGCCCGGCGGTGACCGGGATCAGGGTGACCGCCAGGCCGAACAGCACGCATTTGACGAGCAGTCCGGCCATGATTTTGAAATCGAAGATTTTCGCGATGGTCTGGGTATACGGTTCAAAGCCCGCCGTGTTCATGCCGTAGATGGTGAGGTAGCCCATCATCAGGGCGAGCAGTCCGGCCAGGCCGGCGAGCGTGACGACCGAGACCACGCCGCCGATCAGTCGCGGCAGAAACTCGAACTGCATCGGCGGAACCTTGCAGTGCGCCAGCGCATCCAATTCATTGTTGACCTGCATCAGCGCGACTTCGGTGTTGATGGCGCTGCCGGAACGCAAGGCGATAAAGAGCGCAGTCAGGAAGGGCAACAGTTCGAGCACCAGCACGCGAATGGTCATTTCGCTGGCGAATGCAGTGAGGCCGAAGTCACGTGCGGTGGACAGGATGATGGTGATGATGAGCCACGAAATGACCAGTGCGTAGCCGAGGAAAACGTGCAGAATCTGCACGGCGGTGAAGTAAACCTGCTTGATCACCACGTCGAAAGTGGCGCGGTTCCAGGTGGCGCGATCCAGCAGCAGCAAGCCGGCCTTGGCCAGAAAGGCAAACATGGCGTAACCGACGGCAAACCAGCCGACGACCTTGGCGCCGAGCGATTCGATGGAAGTCGCAAGAAAATTCATCGCGGCATCTTAACGCTGTATAAG
>DASTEA010000051.1:0-3085 GCA_035710075.1 Thiobacillus sp. | reverse complement strand
AGGCGGAGCAGACGTTCCGGGTCGGCGCGGCTGAGGTCCGGGTGCTGCATTTTCCCGGCCATACCCTGGGGATGGTCGCCTTTCTCATCGAGAAGCGCTATCTGCTGAGCGGCGACAGCCTGTTCCTGGAGTCCGTCGCCCGCCCGGATCTCGGCGGCAAGGCCGAGGCATGGGCTCCGTTGCTCTACGACTCGCTGAAGCGGATGGCGGAACTGCCGGACGAGACGCTGGTGCTGCCAGCCCATTTCAGCGATATCGCGGCAGGCGATGGCAATGGCGTTTTCCGCGCCACGCTAGGCGAGCTCAAGCAGCGCAATCCGGGCCTGCTCAAGCTGGCCGAGGGCGAGCAGGCCTTCTGTGACTACATCCTGGCGAACCTGCCGGAGTTTCCCCCGGCCTATGTCGAGATCAAGCGGGCCAACGCCGGGCTGGCCAGTCCGGACGAGCACAAGGCGCAGGAGCTGGAGCTGGGAAAGAATATCTGTGCGGTAGGGAACGCGCAAAAAACGGCCTCAGCCTGAGCCTGTTTATTGCCTGGAAGCAATCGTGCCCGACTCCATTTGTTATGCTGTGGCACCGCGAAAGGCCCTGTTGGAATTGAATGTGTGGGGTCTGCCGTATCTGAAAAAAACCATGGAAAAAAACGATGAGTGACAGCAACACCACAACGCAGCCGACGGGATGGTCGCGCCGGGCCAAGCTACTGGTCACCCTGCTGATCATCGGTGCGGTCCTCAGCCTGATCTGGAGCCAATTGCCGCGCGGCGCCTATCCCACCGATCTGTCGCGGATCGGTGAAGGCCGGCCTGCGCTGGTTCTCGCCTATGACATGAATTACGCCAGCGGCATGGGCGTGATGGAGTTGATGAACGCCATCCGCGCTGACTACGCCGGGGAGGTCGATTTTCTTGTGGCGCACCTCGGCATGCCCGACGGAGAGGCTTTCGCCCGTCAGCACGCGGCCGGGGACGGCACCGTGCTGCTGTTCAGCGCGGATGGCCGGCGTGTCAGCACGCTGCGTCAGCCCCAGACCGCCGACGCCTTGCGCCAGGCCCTAGACGAGGCATTCGGCTTGTGAGCCCGGGGAAGCCGGCGCGGTCGCCGGCGCAGAATGTTGATGTCTTCGGTATTCGAAAAAATGGTCGGCCCAAACAAAAATGCCGCTCAATGAGCGGCGTTTTTTACAACGGGTACCGGCGGACGGAATCGAACTGGCGACCTTCGCTAACTCAATCGCGTCCTGCTCGATTTTCGCGCGTGTGTGTTTAGAGGCTTCTTTTGGTGCTGCAATAATCCGGGGAAGGTAGCTTCATTGCCTCAGGCTTTTCTATGGCCCGATACCTGCCACCGGAAAACGCGGGGCAATCCCTTGCCAACCCTGCTTTGATTACAGACCCGGCAATATCTCGCCCGTCTATGTAACAAATCCCGACTTCCAGTTTCTGGGTCTTGGTCCCATCCAGTACGCACCGCACTGGCTTGCCTTGCGCGAGTTGATGCAGGAAAGCTGTCGCCTCTGTTCCGCCTGGCTCGTGGGTCTCGGGTGCGGCTATGCCTTGCAACCGCACCATGATGCCGGTGTCGCCGATGACATGGATCGTATTGCCGTCTATGACGTGGCAGATGCCGGAGATTTCAGACTGTGCGAAGGCCGGGAGCGAAACGAAGAAAAAAAGCAGGCCGACTATTTTCATGTCGCTCCCCTGAGTATTTTGGGGAATGTTAAACCCGCCACACCGAACCAGTCCAGTGGCGGGTTTTTTTGTCGCCAGGCATAAATGAAAACGGCCTCCATCGCTGGAAGCCGCTTGTTTATTGGTGCCGTTGGCCGGAATCGAACTGGCGACCTTCGCATTACGAATGCGCTGCTCTACCAACTGAGCTACGCCGGCGAAAAACAGCGCGCATTATAGCGGATTCGCCCGCGGTGTGGCCGCCTACAGCGCGGCTTTCAGGCGGCTGACCACCTTGTCGCGGCCGATCAGTTCCAGCGTGGCGTCGATCGCCGGCGTCTGCGCCTCGCCGGTCACCAGCACGCGCACCGGCATCGCCAGCTTGGGCATCTTGAGGCCGTGCGCGGCGAGCGTTTCCTTGAACGCGGCGCTGATGGCGCTGCGTTCCCAGGTCAGCGTTTCGAGGCGCGCGGCCAGCTCGGCCAGCGCGGGCAGCACGTCCGGGGTGACGTGCTGCGCCAGCAGTTCGGGCGTCGGGTGCAGGGTGCGGTAGAAGAGGGTGGCGGCGTCGGCCAGTTCCTCGATGGTGGCGGCGCGTTCCTTCACCAGCGCGCACACGGCAGCAAGCGCGGGGCCGTCATCCGGATTGCCGCCGTTGCGAATCAGGAAGGGGCGCATGAGATCGGCCAGGCGCGCGTCGTCGGCCGCCTTGATGTATTGCTGGTTGATCCAGCGCAGCTTTTCGGTGTTGAACTGCGCGGCCGACGGCGTGATGTGGTCGAGGTCGAACCACTGCACGAACTGCTCGCGGCTGAACAGTTCGGCGTCGCCGTGCGACCAGCCGAGCCGCGCCAGGTAGTTGACGACCGCTTCCGGCAGATAGCCTTCCTCGAAATACTGCATCACCGACACCGCGCCGTGGCGCTTCGACAGCTTGGTGCCGTCGTCGCCGAGGATCATCGACAGGTGGGCGTATTGCGGCACCGCGGCGCCCAGCGCCCTGAGGATGTTGATCTGGCGCGGGGTGTTGTTGACGTGGTCGTCGCCGCGGATCACATGGGTGATCTGCATGTCCCAGTCGTCCACCACCACGCAGAAGTTGTAGGTCGGGGTGCCGTCGCCGCGCGCGATGATGAGGTCGTCGAGTTCGGCGTTGGCAAACTCGATGGTGCCCTTGACCAGATCCTTCCATGCCACCGTGCCTTCGGTGGGGTTCCTGAAGCGCACCACCGGCTGCACGCCGGAAGGCGGCACCGGCAGCGTCTTGCCGGGTTCGGGACGCCAGCGGCCGTCGTAGCGCGGCTTTTCGCCGCGTGCGCGCTGCGCCTCGCGCATCGCGTCGAGTTCTTCCGGGCTGCAATAGCAAAGATAGGCCTGCCCGCTGGCCAGCATCTGCTCGATCACGTCCTTGT
>DASTEA010000050.1:0-6312 GCA_035710075.1 Thiobacillus sp. | reverse complement strand
AGCCGGGCGAAGGCGACGTGCTCGAGGAGACGCCCGAATTCCTGCAGGAAACTCCGGAGCACGACCGCCTCTGGTTCGAGCAGAAGCCGCCGCGGGATTTTGATTTCGATGACTGAGAAGCTGAGAAGCTGAGAAGCTGAGAAGCTGAGAGCCGGGCTGTTTTGTAGCCTCTTGAATCCGCCAATAAAATATTTTTAGTGTTGTGCAAACGAGCCTTGCCTTAGGCTAGCGAGGTTCGACAACATTCATATCAAGGGAGACACGCAATGCGTTTGATTCTGTTGGGCGGCCCCGGCGCCGGCAAGGGCACCCAGGCCAATTACATCAAGGAAAAGTACGGCATTCCGCAGATTTCCACCGGCGACATGCTGCGTGCGCAGATCAAGGCCGGCACCGAGCTGGGCATGAAGGCCAAGGCCATCATGGACGCGGGTGGTCTGGTGTCGGACGACATCATCATCGGCATGGTCAAGGCGCGCCTGACCGAGGCCGACTGCAAGAACGGCTACCTGTTCGACGGTTTCCCGCGCACCATTCCGCAGGCCGAGGCGATGAAGGCCGCCGGCGTGCCGATCGACTACGTGGTCGAGATCGACGTCCCCGACGAGGAAATCGTCAAGCGCATGTCGGGCCGCCGCGTGCACCCGGCGTCGGGCCGCACCTATCACGTCGTGTTCAATCCGCCCAAGGTGGCCGGCAAGGACGACGTCACCGGCGAGGACCTGATCCAGCGCGACGACGACACCGAAGAAACCGTGAAGAAGCGCCTCGACGTCTATCACGCGCAGACCGAACCGCTGGTGAAGTACTACGGCGACTGGGCGGCGCGCGGCGAAGCCGGCGCACCCAAATACGTGAAGGTTTCCGGCGTCGGCAAGGTCGAAGGCATCCGCGATTCGATCTTTGCCGCACTCGGCTGAGTCGGGTCCCGTCAACGATGCCGCAGCAGATTTCCCCGATGAACGACACCGAGCGTTGGATCGTCCAGCAGGCGGTGAATGAGCGTTATGGCAGGGAAGTCGAGATCCAGAATGTCGACACCGAAATCCGTCTGCACATCGACGACCGCGAACTGACGCTGTGCCCGGGCTTTTACTGGAACGAGCACGGCTGTCATTTCGTGCTGTCGAAAACCGGCGACTCGCGCTATCGCAGCATGTTCTTCTATCGCATCCGCGATCGCTTCGCGACCGGGCGCGAGGAATACGACGACATTGGCGACTGCGTCACCACCCTGCTGAAAATGCAGGCCGACGAGGAAGCCAAGCGCCTGGCCGAGGGCGAAGCATCCGGCCACAGTTGAGTTAGACAAGCCAGCCTTGCGGCTGGCTTTTTATTGGCAAGAAAACCCTATTCATTGCGTTGAATTAAAGCATCGAGGAGAGACAACAGCATGGCGAAAAAAATGAACGCCTTTTACGCACAATCCGGCGGCGTCACTGCCGTCATCAACGCATCGGCTTGCGGCGTGATCGAGACCGCGCGCAAGCACAAGGACAAGATCGGCAAGGTCTACGCCGGCCGCAACGGCATCATCGGCGCCTTGACCGAAGACCTGATCGACACCACCAAGGAATCCGCCACCGACATCGCCGCGCTGCGCTCCACGCCGTCGGGCGCGTTCGGCTCGTGCCGCTTCAAGCTGAAATCGCTGGAAGCCAACAAGCGCGAGTACGCGCGCCTGATCGAGGTGTTCAAGGCGCACAACATCGGCTACTTCTTCTACAACGGCGGCGGCGATTCGGCCGACACCTGCTTCAAGATCAGCCAGCTGTCGGAGCAGATGGGCTATCCGATCCAGGCGATCCATGTGCCGAAGACCGTCGACAACGACTTGCCCATCACCGACTGCTGCCCCGGCTTCGGCTCGGTCGCCAAGTACATCGCCGTCTCCACGCTGGAAGCCAGCTACGACGTGCGCTCGATGGCCAAGACCTCGACCAAGGTGTTCGTGATCGAAGTGATGGGGCGCCACGCCGGCTGGATCGCAGCCGCCGGCGGCCTGGTCGAGGACCACGGCATTCCGGTGGTGATCCTGTTCCCGGAAATCGAGTTCGACCAGAAGAAATTCATCGCCCGCGTCGACAAGCTGGTGAAGGAACACGGCTACTGCACCGTCGTCGTCTCGGAAGGTTGCCACTACCCGGATGGCACCTTCCTTGCCGAACAGGGCACGCGCGACGCCTTCGGCCATGCGCAGTTGGGCGGCGCCGCCCCGGTGGTCGCCAACATGATCAAGGACGCGCTCGGCTACAAGTTCCACTGGGCGGTGGCGGATTACCTGCAGCGCGCCGCACGCCACATCGCCTCGAAAACCGACGTCAAGCAGGCCTACGAGCTGGGCAAGAAAGCGGTCGAGTTGGCGATCAAGGGTTACAACTCGGTGATGCCGACGGTCGACCGCATTTCCGACGTGCCCTACAAGTACAAGATCGGCATGGCCGACCTGAAGGACGTCGCCAACGTCGAGAAATTCATGCCGCGCGACTTCATCACCAAGGACGGCTTCGGCATCACGCCCAAGTGCAAGCGCTATCTGACGCCGCTGATCCAGGGCGAGGATTATCCGAAGTACAAGGACGGCCTGCCGGTGTACGTCACGCTGAAGAACGTGGCAGTGGCGAAGAAGCTGGCGGCGTTCAAGCTTTAATATGTTAGGCAAATAGCATATAAGCGGATATTAATATATATTTAATGCATCCTCCGGCTGATGCGGAAATCAGGGATACAAGCAGAAGATGACAATCGATCGCGCACGACAATTGCTCAAGGTGCAAGCCGACTTCGGCGGCTTTTACAATGGCAATTCAGCCAAGCTGATCTTGTCCGAAGTGCAGCGCGAGCATGGGCAGGACGCGGTCGATCAACTCATCCGGGAATTGCATCTCGACCAGATATTCGGGTTTGAGCCGGGCACACGCTTTGAAGGTGGTTTGGCAATGGGCAAGTGAGCGAACGGCAGCGTAAAGCTGCCGTTTTGTTTTGTGGTATGGCAAAAACTATGGGGAGCAATAATGGATACGCAGTTGATGTGGATACTTGCCAGTGCGGTGCTGGCGCTAGTGTATGGGGTGGTGTCGATCGGCTGGATCCTGAAAAAGCCCGCTGGCAATCCGCGCATGCAGGAGATCGCGCAGGCGATCCAGCAGGGCGCGCAGGCCTATCTCAACCGACAATACACCACCATCGGCGCGGTTGGCGTGGTGCTGTTCATCGCGCTGTGGCTGGCGCTGGGTAGCCATACTGCGATCGGCTTCCTGATTGGCGCGGTGCTCTCGGGCGCAGCCGGTTACATCGGCATGAACGTGTCGGTGCGCGCCAACGTGCGCACCGCGCAAGCGGCCTCGCTGGGCCTCAACGCCGCACTGAACGTCGCCTTCAAGGGCGGCGCCATCACCGGCATGCTGGTGGTGGGTCTCGGCCTGCTGGGCGTGGCCGGCTACTACGCCGTGCTGACGTCGATGGGTTCAAGCAGCGAAGAAGCGATTCACGCGCTGGTCGGCCTCGGCTTCGGCGGCTCGCTGATCTCCATCTTCGCTCGACTCGGCGGCGGCATCTTCACCAAGGGCGCTGACGTCGGCGCCGACCTGGTGGGCAAGGTCGAAGCCGGTATCCCCGAGGACGATCCGCGCAACCCGGCGGTGATCGCCGACAACGTTGGCGACAACGTCGGCGACTGCGCCGGCATGGCGGCCGACCTGTTCGAGACCTATGCGGTGACGCTGATCGCCACCATGCTGCTCGGCGTGCTGATCGCGAGCCAGGCCGGCGCGAACGCGGTGATCTATCCGCTGGCGCTGGGCGCGGTGTCGATCGTCGCCTCCATCATCGGTTCGTTTTTCGTCAACGCGCGTGAAGGCGGCAAGATCATGAACGCGCTGTATCGCGGCCTCATGGTGGCGGGCGGCTTGTCGCTGATCGCCTTCTACCCGGTGACGACGATGCTGCTGGGCGAGGGCATGCAGATGAACGACGGCAGCGTCATTCCGGCACTCAACCTGTATTTCGCCGCGCTGATCGGTCTCGCGCTCACCGCTGCGATGGTGGTCATCACCGAGTATTACACCGCCACCGAATACGGTCCGGTGCGCCACATCGCGCAGGCCTCGACCACCGGCCATGGCACCAACGTCATTGCCGGCCTTGGCGTATCGATGAAGTCCACCGCGGCCCCCGTGTTGGCAGTGTGTCTGGCGATCTGGGGCTCACATGAACTGGCCGGCCTGTATGGCATCGCGATTGCCGCCACCGCCATGCTGTCGATGACCGGCATCATCGTCGCGCTCGACGCCTATGGCCCGATTACCGACAATGCCGGCGGCATCGCCGAAATGGCCGGTCTGCCGGAAGAAATCCGCAATGTCACCGACCCGCTCGACGCCGTGGGCAACACCACCAAGGCAGTGACCAAGGGCTACGCCATCGGATCGGCGGGTCTCGCTGCACTGGTGCTGTTCGCCGACTACACGCACGCGCTGGAAGCCAGGACCGGCGGCATCACGATGTTCGACCTGTCGAACCACATGGTCATCATCGGCCTCTTCATCGGCGGCATGATTCCCTATCTGTTTGGGGCCATGGGCATGGAGGCAGTGGGGCGTGCGGCAGGCTCGGTGGTGGTGGAAGTGCGTCGCCAGTTCAAGGAAATCCCCGGCATCATGGCCGGCACCGCCAAGCCCGATTATTCGCGCGCGGTCGACATGCTGACCAAGGCGGCAATCAAGGAAATGATCGTGCCGTCGCTGCTGCCGGTGCTGGTTCCGGTGCTGGTGGGCGTCATCCTGGGCCCGCAGGCGCTCGGCGGCGTGCTGCTCGGCGCCATCGTCACCGGCATCTTCGTGGCGATTTCCATGACCACCGGCGGCGGTGCGTGGGATAACGCCAAGAAATACATCGAGGAAGGCAACTACGGCGGCAAGGGTTCAGAAGCGCACAAGGCTGCCGTTACAGGTGATACCGTCGGCGATCCCTACAAGGACACCGCCGGGCCGGCTGTCAACCCGCTGATCAAGATCATCAACATTGTGGCACTGCTGATCGTGCCGTTGATTGGCTAAGCCGGCGCGCAACGTAATGCGCTAAAGCGTGTTCCGCGGTCGTTGCGGCCCGGAACAAAAACAATCGACTGCACCAGGGAGGAAATAACGATGGCAAAAAACGTTGGCGGAGCGGATCGTCTGGTTCGCGCAGTGGTAGGCGGTGCGCTAATCTATTATGCGATGTCGAATTTGCCGGGAAGTGAAGACTTTATGGTACCGGCAGGCATGGTTGGCCTTATTCTGTTGCTCACCGCCATCATCGGCTGGTGCCCGCTCTATATGCCGTTTGGCTTCAAAACCCGCAAGGCGACATAAACTTTCGTCGTCTTCCGGAGTCAAGCAGAGTGCGCCCGCCGGGCGCACTTTTTATTTAGGAACCTTCATGCGTTTATTGTTTGTGCTCTTCGTGCTTGCCCTGACAGGCGCTGCCCACGCCGGCGGCGTCGATCGCCTGAAAGCCTTTATCGCCGGCGCCAAAACCGCGGAGGCCGACTTCACCCAGACCGTCGCCGACAAGTCCGGCCGCGTCACCCAGCAGGCCAGCGGCAAGATGGCATTTGCCCGCCCCGGAAAATTCCGCTGGGATTACGCCGCGCCGTATGAACAGGTGATCGTCGGCGACGGCGTCAAGCTGTGGCTGTACGACGCCGACCTGGAACAGGTCACCGTCAAGTCGCTCGGCGACGTCATCGCCGGCACGCCCGCGGCCCTGCTGGCAGGCGACAATTCGATCGAAAAATACTTCAGCCTGAAAAACGCAGGCGAGGCCGGCGGCCTGGAATGGCTGGAAGCCACGCCCAAAACCCGCGACACCACCTTCGAGCGTATCCGCATGGGCTTCAAGGGCGACGTGCTGGTGCAAATGGAGCTGTACGACTTCTTCGGCCAGCGCACCACGCTCAAGCTGTCGCGCTTCGTGCGCAACCCGTCCATCGCGCCGTCGCGCTTCACCTTCACCCCGCCGAAGGGCGCCGACATCCTCGGCGAATGATTGGCTGCGTGGCAGGGGAGCGCCTGGATTCCCGTCGCCGGGTCCTGTAGGAGGCCCGCCCTCGGGCTGATTGGGGTCATGCGCGGTGCTAGCAATCGCGGCGAGGGCGCCGCTCCTACAACGGCATCGTGCGGTCGTCCGGTCCTGTAGGAGGCCCGCCCTCGGGCCGATTGCGGGCGGTGGCGCGGTCGCTGGCAATCGCGGCGAGGGCGCCGCTCCTACAACAGCACATTGCTTCTGACGGATAATTGGCGGACATGCCCACCCAAGATCTTTTCCAGA
>DASTEA010000049.1:0-4537 GCA_035710075.1 Thiobacillus sp. | reverse complement strand
CCTGGCACGGCATCGTGCCGCAGATCCGCACTGCAGGTGCGGCTTTCGGCCGCGGCGATGCGGGCAAAGGCCACAAGCTGCTGGTCGAATTCGTCTCGGCCAACCCGACCGGGCCGCTGCACGTCGGCCACGGCCGCCAGGCGGCGCTCGGCGACGCCATCTGCAACCTCTACGCGGCACAGGGCTGGGAGGTCTACCGCGAGTTCTACTACAACGACGCCGGGGTGCAGATCGCGACGCTGGCGGCGAGCGTGCAGGCGCGCGCACACGGCCTCAAACCGGGCGACGCCGAATGGCCGGAAGCCGCCTACAACGGCGACTACATCGCCGACATCGCGGCGGACTTTCTGGCGAAAAAAAGCGTGAAGTCGGACGACCGCGCGTTCACCGCGAGCGGCGACGTCGACGATCTCGATTCGATCCGCCAGTTCGCCGTCGCCTACCTGCGCCACGAGCAGGACCTCGACCTCAAGGCCTTCGCGGTGCGCTTCGATCACTACTACCTCGAGTCGAGCCTGTACACCAGCGGCCGCGTCGCGGCGACGGTGCAGAAGCTGGTCGACGCCGGCAAGACCTACGAGCAGGACGGCGCGCTGTGGCTCAGAACCACCGACTACGGCGACGACAAGGACCGCGTGATGAAGAAGTCCGACGGCAGCTACACCTATTTCGTGCCCGACGTCGCCTACCACATCGCCAAATGGGAGCGCGGCTACGAGCGCGCGATCAACATCCATGGCACCGACCACCACGGCACCATCGCGCGGGTGCGCGCCGGCTTGCAGGCCGCCAACGTCGGCATCCCCGAGGGCTATCCGGACTACCTGCTGCACACGATGGTGCGCGTGATGCGCGCCGGCGAAGAGGTGAAGATCTCCAAGCGCGCCGGCAGCTACGTCACCCTGCGCGACCTCATCGAATGGACCAGCAAGGACGCGGTGCGCTTCTTCCTGCTCTCGCGCAAGGCCGACACCGAATACATCTTCGACGTCGATCTGGCGCTCGCCAAAAACACCGACAACCCGGTGTACTACGTGCAGTACGCCCATGCGCGGATTTGCCGGGTGTTCGAGGAGTGGGGGAATCAGCCCGCCGCACTCGACGGGGCTGACCTCGCAGCGCTGACTGCGCCGCACGAACTCGCGCTGATGCAGCGCCTGACCGAATACCCGGAAACCGTCGCCACCGCCGCGCGCGAACTGGCGCCGCATCTGCTGGTCCATTTCCTGCAGATGCTGGCGGGCGATTTCCACGCCTGGTACAACGCCGAAAAATTCCTGGTCGACGATGCGGCGACCAGGCTCGCGCGGCTGGCGCTGGCCGACGCCACCCGCATTGCGATCGTCAACGGCCTCGCCTTGCTCGGCGTGTCCGCCCCGGAGAAAATGTAGCCATGGCAAAACCCGCTTCCCGCAACACCCGCCGCTCGGGCGGCAGTTCCATCTTCACCGGCGTGCTGATCGGTCTCATCGTCGGCGCGATTCTCGCCGTCGGCGTGGCGCTGTGGGTCACCGGCAACAGTCTGTTCAAGCCTGCCACGCCGGCGGCGACGCCCCGCCCGGCGACGCCCGCTGCTGCACGCCCCGAGGCCGCGCCCAGTTTCGATTTCTACAAGGTCCTGCCGGGCGACGCCCAGGGCGAGCTGCCGCCGTCAACCACGCCCGCAGCACCCGCAACGCGTTACTTCCTGCAGGCCGGCGCGTTTCAGAGCGCGGACGATGCCGACAACCTGAAGGCGCAGCTCGCCATGCTGGGCGTCGAAGCCGTCATCCAGACCGGCGAAGTGGCCGACAAGGGTGTGTTTCATCGCGTGCGCGTCGGCCCATTCAGCGCCGGCGCCATGGATGAAGTGAATCGCACCCGCAGCCTGCTGACGCAGAACGGTATCCCGGCCACGCTGGTCAAAGAAAATCCCACCCCACAGGAGTCGCCTTGATGTTCACCCGTGCTTTGTCCTTCTTCGCCGCCGCCGTTTTTTCCCTGTCCACCCTGGCCGCCGGGCCGGAAGCCTTCGAGGGACACGATTACACCCGTCTGACTAATCCACAGCCGGTCGCCACCGGCAAAAAGGTCGAAGTGCTGGAGTTCTTCTGGTATCGCTGCCCGCACTGCTTTCAGCTCGAGCCCGGCCTCAGTGCCTGGATGAAAACCCTGCCCAAGGACGCCCAGGTCCGCCGTGTGCCGGCGGTGTTCCGCAACGACTGGATGCCGGGCGCCAAGCTGTATTACACGCTGGAGCAGATGAACCTGCTCGGCACCCTGCACCACAAGGCGTTCGACGCCTACCACGTGGAGAACGTCAACCTCAACGAGCCGGCCGTGCTGGGTGGCTGGGTCGCCAAGCAGGGGGTGGACCGCAAGAAATTCGAAGGGATCTACAATTCGTTCTCGACGCAGTCGAAGGCCACCCAGGGGGCGCGCCTGGCCACCACCTACGCCATCAGCGGCGTGCCCGCCTTCATCATCGACGGCAAATACGCCACCTCGATGTCGATGACCGGCAGCGAGGCGCGCCTGTTCGAAGTGCTCGATCAGCTGATCGTCAAGGCACGCGCCGAGCGCAGCGGCAAAAAAGCCACCAAGTAAACGCCTTGTGCGGGACAGCCCCGGCCTGCCCTTGCGGGTAGGGCGTGGGTGGTCGACGCGCACATGGCGCCAACTATGTGCTTCAGCGCACGGTGCATCGGCGCCCTCCGGGCATATGATCTTTCACGGGCTTGAGCGGCGCGCCTGTTGAATACGGCCGGCGCACGGCCTACCATGAAGTTTTTCAGGAGTAACCCCATGCAAATACAGTTCAATACCGATGAGAGTGTAGATGGCCGCGATGTGCTCGGCCGCCATGCCGAGGACGTGGTCCGGCGGGCACTGGATCGCTTCGGCGACGATGTCACCCGGGTGGAGATCCACCTCAGCGACGTCAACGGTCAAAAGGCCGGTGAAAACGACAAGCGCTGCCTGATGGAAGCACGCGTAGCCGGCCTTCAACCGATCGCGGTGACCGAACAGGCCAACTCGCTGCACCAGGCCATCGACGGCGCGGCCCAAAAACTGAAGCGCTCGCTCGACAGCGCGCTCGGCAAGGTGGGCGACCACAAGCGCAGTTCACCGATACCGGACAGCCCGGACGAATCGCAAAACGAACAAACGTGACGGATAGGGCCTGCCGCCTCTGCGTTCCCTCACCCCAGCCGGCTGACAAAGCCCCGTCTTTCAGTATCCGGCTTGCGCGCGAATTCACGTCGAACCCAAAATCCGGCGAGCCCCTTGGGGTTCGGGTGTCCCGCAGTAAAAGGAGAATGACATGAGCACGAAAGAGGACTTCGTACGCAGGATGCACGCCAAACTCGATCAATGGAATGCCGAGATCGACGCGCTGACGGCAAAGGCCGACGCCGCTGAAGCCGAGGCCCGCGCCGAATACCACAAGCAGATCGAAGCCCTGCGCGGCAGGCGCGATCACGCCCGCGGCAAGTTAAGCGAGCTTGAGTCCGCAGGTGAGGGCGCCTGGCAAGACCTTAAAGCCGGCGTCGAGCTGGCGTGGGAATCGGTCAGCGAAGCGGTGCGCTCCGCCACCGCCCGATTCAAATAAGCCATTCTGAGCAGGCTGCAGAACACATTCTTGTCCCCAACTAAAACAGGAGGAAGCATGGCAAACGAGGGTTATCACGAGGCGGCCGAAGCACTCAGTGCCGAAACCCGCGACATGCACAGGGCGATCGTCTCGCTGATGGAGGAACTCGAGGCGGTGGACTGGTACAACCAGCGCATGGACGCCTGCAAGGATCCGGAGTTGCGCGCCATCCTCAAGCACAACCGGGACGAGGAGAAGGAGCATGCCGCCATGGTGATGGAGTGGATCCGCCGGCATGACCCGATGTTCGACAAGCAACTGCGGGACTACCTGTTCACCGACAAGAAGCTCGGCCACGACTGACGCGGGGTCGCCCGCGGCGGGCCCCCTCACCAACGCCAACGCTACACCGGGCCTTTATCCGCCCGCAGGTCCTGGGGCTGGTTGAAATTGGCAAAGCAGGCCGCATCAAACCGCACCCGCGTTGAGGGCAAACCCGCCTGCCAGTGGCGCACCGCACGTTCGCCGCGCGCCAGAAAAGAAGCGAGGTTGTCGCGCTGATCGGTGCGCACGAGGAAGCAGCTGTGGTGCTCGCGCGTCTCGTCCGCCGCCACGGCCAGCGGCACGCTTTCCCGCAGCGCCGCGCCGAGCAAGCGCGCTGCCAGATCGACGGGCAGGTGCGGCGTGTCGCAGGGCGCAACCAGCAGCCAGTCCGCGGTGACGACGTCCAGCGCCGCCAGGACGCCCGCCAGCGGACCGGGGAAATCGGGCAGGGTATCGGGCAGCACGCGGTAGCCGTAGGCCGCGTAGGTCGCGAGATTGCGGTTGGCGCTGATGAGGATTTCCCCGACCTGCGGCGCCAGCGCGGCCAGCGCCCATTGGACCAACGGACGCCCCTGATAATCGACCAGGCCTTTATCGACGCCGCCCATGCGACGGCCCTGACCGCCCGCCAGGATGACG
>DASTEA010000048.1:0-8244 GCA_035710075.1 Thiobacillus sp. | reverse complement strand
TCAAGCTCGCCTGACCGGACCATCAACCTCGGGAACACACCATGAGCGCCTTACTCGATTACGACACTGGCCCGTTGAACTGGGTGCGCGGGGACATCGATGCCGCCCTGCATGCCGCCTTGGGGCGCGTACAGGCTTACAGCGTCGACCTCGATCTCACCAATGCCCTGCGCCTGGCGCGCGACGATGCGCACCAGGCGACCGGCGCGTTGCGCATGGTGGGCCTGGAAGGCGCCGCCACGCTGGCGGGTGCGCTTGAGTCTTGCCTCGACGACATCAATGAAAACCGCTTGACGGCAAGTAATGACGTCCTGCGCGCCTTGCGCAATGCCATCGAAGGCCTGCGGCGCTGGGTCAAGGATCTTGCCGACGGACGCGGCAGCGGTGAGCTGGCCTTGTTCCCCCTGTACAAACGTCTGCGCGAACTGCAAGGCGCCGAGCGGGTGTTCGAGGGCGAATTGTTTTTTCCCGACCTGCGCACACGGACGCACGGCAAGAACGGCAACGACGGCCTGACGCAGGAAGCGCTGACCGCTGAAGTCAGAGCTTTGCGTGGCGCGTTCCAGCGCGGCCTGCTGGCTTTTCTGCGCAATGCCGAAGCGGACCAGGGGCTGCAGCGCATGCGCGATGCGCTGGCCGCAATCGAGCGCATCGCGCCGTCGCCAGCCTCGCAAACGTTCTGGTGGGCCTGCGTCGGCTTTGTCGATAGCTTGATCGCACGCGGCGTCGAAGCCGACTTCCACGTCAAGCAACTGCTCGCCCGCATCGACCTGCAAATGCGTCGCTTGATGGAAGGCTCGCCGCAGGTCGCAGAACGCCTGTTGCGCGATGCGCTCTACTTCGTGGCAAAAAGCCAGGCCCTTGAAGGCACCGCTGCGGAAGTCCGCTCGACGTTCAGCCTCGATCGCTATCTGCCGGGCCGTGGCATGCTCGATCCCGAAGCGCTGGCACACCTGCGCCCGGTACTGGATGCCCTGCAAGCCGGCTTGAAGGCCGCGCGTGACAACTGGCATGCCCACGTGGAAGGCCATGCCGGGCAGCAGGAACAGTTTCAGATCCAGTTGGCGCGCATGCAGCCGCAGGCGCAGATGCTCGACAGTGGTTTGGAGCCCCTGCTGCAGGAGTTGGCGGCGGCGGCCATTGCCGCTGTCGGGTGCGAAGGCGATGCGCGTGAACAGATGCACCTGGAGGTTGCTTCCACGCTGCTGTTCATGCAAAACGGCGTCGACCAGGAAGATGTCCTGCACGCCGACTTTGCCGTGCGTGCCGGAGGCCAGCTGGCGCGCTTGCGGGCCCTGATCGAAGGCCGCGAGATGCCGGTCAATCTCGCGGAGTCCGCCAGCCAGCGCCAAGCTGAACGCGACATGCTGGTGCATATGGCGCAGGAGGTCGGCCAGAACCTGAGTCAGATGGAAGAAGCGCTGGATGCCTTCTTCCGCGATGCCAACGAGCGTGAAGCACTGGCCAACCTGGCCGCCCTGGCGCAGCAGGCGCAGGGCGCGCTGCTCATGCTGGAACTGCCCGATGCCGCCGGCTTGCTCGCCGCCGCCACGGCAACGGCGCAATCCTTTGCCAGCGTAGGCCATCCCGACGAGGCGACCCAGCAGCGTCTGGCCACCGCCTTCTCCAGCCTCGGGCTGTTTATCGAATCCTACTGCGCGGGGCGTGCCGATGCCGCCCGTGTTCTGCGTCCGGCCCTGATCGAGTTTGGCGTGATCGATGCCAGCAGCGTGGATGAAAACGCGTTTGACGACACGGTTGAAGCCGGTCTTCCCGGCCGCAAGGCCGCGGTGCAGGCAGGCTATCTGGATTGGCGCGACCAGCCCGACGCCGCCGCAAAAAAAAAATTCCTTGATGTCCTGATCGAACTCGAGCGTGATGCCGAACTGGTCGATGACGCCAGACTGAGACAGCTGACACGCGTCGCGCTCGACGCCAGCAGGGATGCCGCCAAAGCGCCGCTGGCGCTCGACGCCGACATCGCCGCCTTGACCGGTCTGGCGTTGCCCGAACGGGCTGCGGCCGAAATCCGGCTGGCGCAGGAAGTGGCCGCGCCAGATGCCTGGGAAATGGCCCCTGTCGATCGGAGCGTGGAGGCGGCTGGTGCCGCGCCATCGATTGAAACGCTGCCTGCTGGCGCCGGCCCGTCTGCATTCAATGCGGTCGTAACCGCACGATCGGCGCCTGCACCCGACGCGGCGTTCACCGAAGCGCCTGCGGTCAGCAATCTTTCACCTGCCGCGGACACCCTCCTGGTTGCGATCCCCGAAGGCGTCGAAGCAGAACTGCTGGAAATCTTCCTGGAAGAAGCCCATGAGGTGCTGGCGGCCATGGGCGAGTCCAGCGATGCCTGCCAGAGCAACCCAGACGACCAAGCTGCACAGACGATCATCCGCCGCGGCTTTCACACCCTGAAGGGCAGCGGCCGCATGGTCGGCTTGAACGAATTGGGCGACACCGCGTGGCGCCTCGAACAGTTGATGAACGGCTGGCTGGCTGAGAAGAAAGCAGCCAGCAGCGAACTGCTGCGCCTGATCGGACGCGCCCGCGGTGTGTTCCAGGATTGGGTCAGCGCGCTGCAGGCCCATCAGTCCGTGGCATTGCCGGTAGCCGCCTTGCTGGCCGCGGTTGAGCGTGTCGCCCAAGGCCAACCGCTGGATGCCGCGCCGGCGCCGGTGCCGCCTGCGGTCGGGCACGTCGCGCCGGCCGCGGCCGCAAGCGCGGCGGCGTGGCTCGAAACGGCTGGGGAGGCCGGCGTCGCAGCCGAAGTCGCGGCTGAACCTGAAACCGGGTGGGTAATTGCAGGTGGGCCGGACCTTGAGATTGCGCCCATTGCGGAAGCCGAATGGCAGCCGCTGCCAGTTGCGCCCGTCGCCGAGGATGGCGATGCGCGTGCGCGTGCGCATGGCGCAGAGGAGGTCGCTGCAGCCACAGCCGCGGCCGTGCAGGCTCAAGCGGACGATACTCAGCCCGAAGCGGTCGTCCGGCCGTCTGCGCCGCACGCGCTGGACGTGGGGGCCATCATTGAATACGCAGCTGTACGCGGGGCGTGTGCAGAACCGCTTGTCCTGAAGAATTTCGATCCGCAATGGGCTGAAGCGCATAGCGAATCGTATGTGCCTGACGAAATTTGTATTGGTTCGATCTGCCTTTCCAGCGGCCTGTACGAGATTTTTATTGCCGAAGCGCATCAGCGCCTGGCCGTGTTGCAGGAAGAGGCCGAACGTCACGCCGAGCTTGTCAACAGCACCGTCGGCGAACATGCGCGCCGCGCCGTGCATACCCTGGGCGGCATCGCGGGCACTGCGGGCATCGCTGCGCTGAGTGAGTTGTCGCAAGCGCTCGAGCAGTACTGGAACCGTTTTGTGCAGGTGCCGCTGCCGCCCGCGCATCTGTCGCTGGTTCAGGATACGGTCGCGCGCCTGCATGAGATGGTCGCGGCCCTCGAAAGCCAGCAACTGCCCGACCCGGCGCACGATCTGATCGCGGCCATGGGCGAACTGGAAGACGAGCAGGTCATGCTGGCAGCCGAATCCAGCTTCACGCTGACGGCCGAAACCCATGAAATCGTCGCGCATGCTGCCGCAGCGCCAGCGGGCCCTTGCGTTGAAAAAACACCCGTCGGCGCGGCCGCTGTCAGCGAAGCGGCCCAGACCAGCCATGTCGACATGGCTTCCGGCCTGTTGGACGTCAGCGCGCTGGTGCCCAACTTCAAATCCGCTGCCGCGGCGCCGGTATTCGAGCGGCGTGAAGTGGCCGATGAAATCGATCTGCAACTGCTGCCGATTTTCCTCGAGGAAGCAGAGGTGCTGGTGCCGGATTCCAGTGCGCAACTGCGCGCATGGCGGGCCGCGCCGGGCAAAGCTCCAGCCCGCGATGCACTGCAGCGCAACCTGCACACCATCAAGGGCAGCGCGCGCATGGTGGGTGCGATGCGCCTGGGCGAACTGACGCACGTGATGGAATCGCGCGTGATCGCCGTGACCGAGGGCCATTTGGGCGCGACTGCTGAGGTGTTCGACACGCTGGAAGCGCAGTTCGACCGTCTGGCCGACGCGGTGGAGCACTTGAAGCTGGGCGATCTTGCGCCGGCCCTCGAAGACATGCCCGCGCCGCTGGAAGCGCCAATCGAACCGGTGCTTGGCCACGCCAAGACTGCCCCTGCGGCCGCCGCCACGCCCGATCCGCTTGTGCCCGCGCAGCCCGCCACGCGCGAGAGCAATGCGCTGACCCTGCGGGTGCGTGCCGACTGGGTCGACCGCATGGTCAACCAGGCGGGCGAAGTGGCGATTGCGCGTTCGCGGATCGAAAGCGAAGTGTTTGCCTTCAAGCGTCACGTCAACGAATTGTCGGAAGCGCTGGTCCGCCTGCGCGGCCACATTCGAGAAGTCGAGATCCAGGCCGAGTCGCAGATGCAGGCGACCTTCCAGACCCAGGAGGGCGCCGACGAGTTCGACCCGCTGGAGTTCGACCGTTTCACCCGCTTCCAGGAAGTCACCCGCTTCCTGGCCGAAAGCGTGAACGACATATCAACCGTGCAGCACATCCTGCTGGCGCGCCTGGGCGAAGCGGACGCCGCGCTGATCCAGCAGATGCGCCTCAACCGCGAACTGCAACAGGATCTGCTGCGGGTGCGCATGGTGCCGCTGAATTCGGTGGCCGAGCGCCTGTATCGCACCGTGCGCCAGACTGCGCGCGATGTGGACAAACGCGCCCAGCTCGACATTCAGGGTGGCGAACTGGAAATCGACCGCTCGGTGCTGGAGAAGGTCACCGCGCCGCTTGAACACCTGTTACGCAACGCGCTGGCGCACGGCATCGAATCGCGCGACGCCCGCAGCGCCGCAGGCAAGACCGAATTCGGCGAGATCGTGCTCTCCGCGCGCCAGTCCGGCAACGAAATGCTGCTGACCGTGAAGGACGACGGCGCTGGCCTCAATTACGCGCGTATCCGCGAAAAAGCCGAAGCCAACGGCCTCCTGTTGCCGGGCGTGGAGCCGACCGAGTCCCTGCTGGCGCAACTGATTTTTTCCGCCGGCTTCTCCACGGCGGACACCATCAGCCAGGTCGCCGGGCGCGGCGTCGGCATGGACGTGGTCAAGAGCGAAATCTCAGCCCTGGGCGGCCGCATCGACATCACCTCCAACGCGGGCGCCGGCACCCGCTTCGATATCTATCTGCCGCTCACGCTGGCGATGACCCAGGCGGTGATGATCCAGGCCGCCAAGCGCGATTACGCCCTGCCGACGCCGCTGGTGCAACAGGTGCTGGAGCTCAGGCCGGAAGAACTGCAAAAAGCGATCGCGGCGGGCGAAGTGACATGGCGCGGCGCGCACTACCCCTTGTCCTATCTGCCGCATCTGCTGGGCGACAGCGAAGCGGTACACGAAGTCCAGCGTTACAACCCGGTGGTGCTGCTCGCCAGCGGCGCCAGCCCGGCTGCGGTGCTGGTCGACCAGATCGAGGGCACGCGCGAAATCGTGGTCAAGAACATCGGCCCGCAAATGGCGCGGATAACGGGTGTGGCAGGGGCCACCGTGCGCGGCGACGGGCGCGTGATCCTGATCCTGAACCCGGTGCCGCTGGCGCTGCGCTGGGCCAGCGCGCCTCGCACCGCAGTGGAGCGCACTGTGTCCGTCCGGGCGGTCGAAGTCAGCGCCGCGCCACAGCCACCGCTGGTGCTGGTGGTCGACGATTCGCTCACGGTCCGCAAGATCACCACGCGCCTGCTGACGCGTGAAGGCTTCCGCGTGGATAGCGCGAAGGACGGCGTCGATGCGCTGGAAAGAATGCACGACCTGATCCCCGACGTGGTGCTGCTGGATGTCGAAATGCCGCGCATGGACGGTTTCGAGCTGGCCCGCGTGATGCGCAACGACGAACGCCTGAAGTCGATTCCGATCATCATGATCACCTCGCGTACGGCGGACAAGCATCGCAACCACGCGCTGGAAATCGGCGTCAACGTGTACTTGGGCAAGCCGTATCAGGAACAGCAACTGCTCGACAACATTGCCGAGCAGTTGGTGCAGAAAGCGGCGCTACCGGGGTAAGCCCGCAGCTGTGGCAGCAGAAAAAAACGGGCGTTCAAGCGCCCGTTTTTTTTGCCTAGCGTTTGATGCCGGCGAGGTTGCTGCCTGCCAGCGTATTGAGTTGCGCGTCTCCCTGCACCGGATCGCGGTGATAGGTCGTGCTCAGCCGTTGCGCCGCATCCAGCCAGTGCGCTGCGGCGCCTTTCACCACGCGAGCCAGTCTGGCGGTATCGCGGGTGTCGAGCCAGCTTTCATACGCCTGCGGCAGGGCCGGGAACAGCGCGCGGCGCAGCCCGGACAGGTTGGCCATATAAAAATGCAGCGAGCCGATGGCTTCGCGTTCGAGCAGGGTCGGCAGCGTCACCAGGCAGTCGGCCAGATGGTCGCGTACCGCGCGCGCCAGCAGTTCAGCGTGGCGCGAGGTGAGCCCGCCGAGCATTGCGTTCCAGCGCTCGCCCAGCAGCGATTCAGCCCGCGCCTCGCCGATTTCGTGCAGGATCATCGCCTCGCTTTCGGCCTCGGCCATGCGGTCGAGGCCGCGCTCGATGTCGCGCTCGAAGTGGTAGTGGGCAAAGGCGCGTCCCAGCGCGGTATCCTTTTCCTTCCACTGCCATTCTTCATACTTGTTCCACAGCAGGCGGCGCACCGCGTCCATGCGCAGGAAAATGGCGCCGTCGCGCATCGCTGCCGGCGGGGCGATGAGATCGCGCGCATATTCGCAGCCGGCTACCAGCACCTGCACGCCTTCGCGCACCTCGGCGCGCTTGAGTTCGGCCAACACGAAATGCGGCTGGCGAAAATGCCCCAGCCCGCTGCTGTAGACCAGTCCCAGCGGGACCAGCGCACGGTTGATGTCGCCGGCCTCGAACGGGTCGATCCCGTCGTCGTTCAGGGGAAGCGGCGCGAAATCCTCTTCCTCGACCGTGTCCCACAGGCTTTCGCGCGCGTTCAGCCAGTCGCCGAGTTCGTCCTTGGGCAGGCGCGCGCCGTAGGGGATTTCCATTTCCCAGCGGTAGTACTCGCGCATTTCCAGCAGAAAGGTACACATGGTCATGTCGCGCGCATGGCGGGCGTCGGCGATCGTGCAGTTCTTCTGCACCGTGTCGATGAGGGCGGAGAGATTTTCGACCATGGAACGCTCCAGAAAACAGCTTCTTGTATCAGTTTACAAGTAAAAACAGCCCGATCAACCGGGCTGTTTTAAGGGGTATTGCAGCGCGCCAATCGAGGATTAGTGGCGCCGGGAGGAGCCGAAATAATTGAGGTCGGCACGCGAGCGGCGGCTGAGTTCGAAGCGCGCCGCATCGGCGCCGCTGAACTGCCCGGCAAGCTCGCCATAGACTTCTGTTGCCCAGGCCTTGTCGTTGAGCGCATCGGCGATGCCCTCGGCCCAGCGCAACTTGTCGGCGGGTTTGCTGAGATGGGTGCCGCACTCGGCATACCACTTCTTCAGCGCATCGGCAGGCAGGGCAAAGCCCTTCAGGCGATCGATGAACTGGATGCAGGCGTCGCCATTGGTGCAGACGGTCGCGGCGGCAGCATAGAGTTCGTCGGCCTTGGCGCTGTTACCCATGGCGGCGTACAAGCGACCGATATGGGTCAGCGCAAAGTGATCGTGGGCCTGGGCACGCGCGGCTTCCAGCAGGCGGCCGGCTTCGGCCGCGTCCCGGGTCGCGGCAAAGCTCGCTTCCGCGAGTTTGGCGAGGTCGTATACGGTGGCGTGGGCATCCGCAGCCAGCGCCGCTTCGCGCATGGCGAGGTAGGCGCGCGCCTTGGCCACGCCGAGTTCGCGGTGCTTGAGCTGGGAGGCGGTGACCACCAGATCCTTGAAGGCGATGAAGTCGGTGGCGTTTTCCGCCGCCCGATCGAGCAGGCGGGAGAGCCAGTCGGTGTCGTCCAGGTTCTTGTCCACCGCCAGCAGGATCGGCTTGTAGCGCGAGAACTGGTAGCCGGTGCCATCGAGCAAGGTCTCCGCGGCCGCGATCAGCTTGGCGGAATAGAACGGGTCTTCCAGTTCCAGCCGCACGCGTTCGGCCAGCGCGAGGAATTGCTTGACGCTGGCGGCATCCTTTTCCAGCTGCTGGAATTCCATATAGCGCGCGTGGTTGGCCTGGCGCTTCTCCAGCTTGATCTTCACCCGGGCCAGGCGTTCGGTGTCGTCGGCCAGGTGAGCTTCCACCGCGGCCACCAGCCGGTGCATCTCGTCCAGTCC
>DASTEA010000047.1:0-2414 GCA_035710075.1 Thiobacillus sp. | reverse complement strand
CCGTGATGCCCGGCTTCACCCACCTGCAGGTGGCGCAGCCGGTGACCTTCGGCCACCACCTGCTGGCCTATTTCGAGATGCTGGCGCGTGACGCCGAGCGCATGGCCGACTGCCGCCGCCGCGTCAACCGGCTGCCGCTGGGCGCCGCCGCACTGGCCGGCACCAGCTACCCGATCGACCGCCAGTTCGTCGCCGATCAGCTCGGCTTCGACGCGGTGTGCGAGAACTCGCTCGATGCCGTCTCCGACCGCGATTTCGCCATCGAATTTGCCGCCGCCGCAGCGCTGGTGATGACCCACCTGTCGCGCCTGTCGGAAGAACTGATCCTGTGGATGAGCCCGCGCTTCGGCTTCATCGACCTGGCTGACCGCTTCTGCACCGGTTCTTCCATCATGCCGCAGAAGAAAAACCCCGACGTGCCCGAACTGGTGCGCGGCAAGACCGGCCGGGTCAACGGCCATCTGGTCGCCCTGCTCACCCTGATGAAGGGCCAGCCGCTGGCGTACAACAAGGACAACCAGGAAGACAAGGAGCCGCTGTTCGACACCGTCGATACGCTGACCGACACCCTGGCGATCTACGCCGACATGCTCACCGGAATCACCGTCAAACCCGACGCGATGCGCGCCGCGGTGATGCAGGGTTTCGCCACCGCCACCGATCTGGCCGACTACCTGGTGAAAAAAGGCGCGCCTTTCCGCGATGCGCATGAAGTCGTGGCGCGCGCCGTGCGGGCGGCCGACACCAGCGGGCGCGATCTGGCCGAACTGTCGCTCGATGAATTGCAGGCGTTCAGCCCGATGATTACGGATGACGTCTACGCCGTGCTGACGCTGGAAGGCTCGCTCGCCGCCCGCAACCACTTTGGCGGCACCGCGCCGGCGCAGGTACGCGCGGCCATCGCGCGCGCGCGCCTGCGCATGGTTTGAGCAGCGCTGAATCCTTCGGTCTTCGTCTTTGCGCCAGCAGCTGGGCGTAAACCAATGAGGATTGCACAGGCACGAGGGACTTTCCGCCCGCTCCTTGCAAAACAAAGAACTCAGGCCGCCGCCAAGGGTGAGTGCTCGCGGCAGATCCGCCGCACCTCGGGGCTGCTCAGCTTTTCCTGCATCAGCCCGCAAAAATAGCTGCGCGGCCCGATCCGCTGGTTGTGGCGGCAGGTCGCGCACACGCCGAAGGTGTGCTTGCCGCTTTGCAGCTGCACCTGAGCCAGCACCTGCCGCAGCACCACGATGGCCGATGTCACCCGCGCCTGGCTCGCCGTCTGCACGATATCGCGCCATGCCCCCCCCGCGCTCAGCGTCTTCAGCAGCGTGGTGCCGCCTTCGGCCAGGATCAGCCGGACCACCCGGCCGTCGCGGGGGTCCGCGTGACGCGAGATCAATCGGCGGCGCGCCAGCACCAGAACCGTTTGCGACACCGTTCCCTTGGTCAGGCCGAGGTATTCGGTCAGCGCCTGCGGGGTATTGCTGAAGCGGTTGGCCTGGTTCAGATAAAACAGCACCTGCAGGTGAACCGGCTGCAGCCTTTGCGCCGTGCCCGCCTGCCGCAAGTCGGCCCGGGTCAGCAGCGACAGCCGCTCGACCAGATCAAACAGGGTGAGCGCCTGGCTTTTCATGTGGCTCCCTATGCTGCGTGCCAAAAGGGCACAAGAGGGCAGCAAGGGCGTGCGAATTCATGAAGCATCCGGCGTAATCAGAAGCGGACCATGACGCCGCCATGCGCGGCGATCAGCGCGGCCAGCTTGTCGTAGAGCGGCTCGCCGCTTTTGGTGTCGATCCAGCCGCCGTCCTGCGGCTTGAAGTGAAAGCCGCCCGAGCGCGCAGCGACCCATATTTCGCGCGCAACGCCGTGGCGATTGATGATGATCTTGCTGCCGTCGTCGAGTTCGACCTCGATGATGCCTTCCGCTGGGGTCTCGAAATCCAGATCGGCACCTTCCAGTGCCTGTTCGATGTGGGCCAGTGTTGCTGTGGCGGCCTGATTGAATTCGGCCTCGCCTGATTCGATTGTCGTCATGATGTCCCGTGCTAACATTTCGCGCATGAAACTGCGCACCTTATATATAGTGTCCCTGTTGCTGTGCGGGCTCGGTCTGACTGCCTGCGGCTCCAAGGGTCCCCTGTATCTTCCCGAAAATCCCCCCGCACCGCAACGGACTCCCAATTGAATACCCTGCATCGCATTGGCGGCCGCCTCCATCTGGAAGGCGTGGCGCTGGACACGCTCGCCGAACGATTCGGCACGCCACTATATGTCTATTCCCGGCAGGCGCTCGAATCCGCCTATCAGGCCTACAGCGACGCGTTTGCCGCAACGCCCCACCTGATCTGCTACGCGGTCAAGGCCAACTCCAGCCTGGCGATCCTCAGCCTGTTCGCCCGGCTCGGCGCCGGCTTCGACATCGTCTCCGG
>DASTEA010000046.1:0-11447 GCA_035710075.1 Thiobacillus sp. | reverse complement strand
TTCGATCACACCAGGGGCGATGCGCTCGATCGGCATGGTTTTGTCGGCGGCGATGGGGCCCTTGCCGTCGATCGGCTGACCCAGCGAGTTCACCACACGGCCGAGCAGGCCGCGACCGACCGGCACTTCGAGAATGCGGCCGGTGCACTTGGCGACGTCGCCTTCCGTGATGTGTTCGTAGTCGCCCAGGATCACCGCGCCGACCGAGTCGCGCTCGAGGTTCAATGCCACGCCGAAGGTATTGCCCGGCATTTCGATCATTTCACCCGACATCACGTCGGACAGACCATGAATGCGGACGATACCATCGGTGACGGAAACGATCGTGCCCTGGGTGCGCAGTTCGCTCGAGGCACCGAGGTTTTCGATCTTGGCTTTAATCAGTTCGCTGATTTCGCTTGGATTCAATTGCATGTGTGTTCTCCGAACCGTGAGGTTCCGATAAATATGAGTGGGATGAGCCTGGCCGCGTCTTAAGCCTGCAGGGCAAAGGACATGCGCTGCAGCCGCCCCTTCACCGAGCCGTCTATCACCTGGTCGCCGATGGCAATGACGGCCCCGCCGATCAGTTCGGGGTCAACCGCCACCTGCACGTTCACCGCGCGGTTGAACCTGACCTGCAGGCCGGCGACCAGCTCGTCGAGCTGGGCCGGCGTCAGGGCCCGCGCGCTGGTGATGGTCGCCTCGAGGAGGCCTTCGGCATTCGCCTTCAGCGTTTCGAATTGCACGCTGATTTCCGGAAGCACCGACAAGCGGTTGTTTTCGGCCAGCACCTTGACGAAGTTGCCGCCGCGCTCGCCGAGTTCGGCGCCGGCCACGTCGATGATCAGGCCCGCCACGCGCTCGGTCGAGACCGTGGGGTCGGCGACCAGACGCGCAGCCTGGGCATCGGACACGATGGCCGCAAGCGTGGCGATGCGCGAAGACCAGCCCGCCAGGTCATTTTCGCCCTGCGCCATGCGGAATACCGCCTCGGCGTAGGGGCGTGCCAGGGTAGACAGTTCGCTCATGATTTAAAGCTCGGCTTTCAGCTGGCCCAGGAGGTCAGCGTGCGTTTGCGCATTGACTTCGCGACGCAGGATTTTTTCCGCACCGGCCACGGCCAGCGCCGCCACCTGTTCACGCAAGCTTTCGCGCGCACGGTTCATTTCCTGTGAAATATTGGCCTGGGCTGCGGCAAGCTGACGCTCGCCTTCTTCCTTGGCAGCCATTTTCGCGTCCTCGATGATCTGAGCCGAGCGCTTGTCAGCCTGGGCAATGACTTCGGCAGCCTGCACCTTGGCGTCACGCAGCGTATCAGCAGCCTTTTTGGCGGCCAGTTCCAGCTCATGCTTGCCGCGGTCGCCCGCGGCCAGGCCGTCGGCGATCTGCTTCTTGCGCGTTTCGAGCGCGTTCATGATCGGCGGCCACACAAACTTCATGGAGAACCACACGAAGAAGATGAACGTGACGGACTGGCCGATCAAAGTTGCGTTGAAATTCATATCCGCACCTTTTAATGACGGGGGTTAGAGAAGTTCTGCATCAACCCTAGAATTAACCGGCAACGGCGAACAGGATGTACATGGTCAGACCGACGGCGATCATCGGCACGGCGTCGACCAGACCCATCACGATGAAGAACTGGGTACGCAGCAAGGGAACCAGTTCGGGCTGACGGGCCGCGCCTTCGAGAAAGCGGCCGCCGAGCAGGCCAATGCCAAGCGCTGCACCGATCGAGGCCATACCCATCATCAGGGCACCAGCGATGTACAACACGGCTTGAGTCATTTCCATTTGTTTACTCCTAAAGTTAAAAATAAAGTTGAAGACAAGAAACCAGAATCGAAATTAGTGATGCTCGGCATGCGCCATGTCCAGATACACGATGGTCAGCGTCATGAAGATGAAGGCCTGCAGCGTGATGATGAGGATGTGGAACACGGCCCACGCCCACTGCAGGACACCGCCGAACGCAGCCAGGATCCAACCGCCGCCGAACATCAGCGCGATCAGAATGAAGATCATTTCACCCGCGTACATGTTGCCGAACAAACGCAAGGAGAGCGAAATCGGCTTGGCGAGCAGCCCCACGCCCTCAAGCACCAGGTTGAGCGGGAACATCCACTTGGGGAAAGGCTGGAACGCCAGCTCCGAAAAGAAACCGCCCGCGCCTTTCATCTTGACGCTGTAGTACAGCACCAGGACGAAGATCGACAGCGACAAGCCGAAGGTCACGTTGGGGTCGGTCGACGGCACGACTTTGAGGTAGGGCACCCCTGCCATGCTCGCAGCATAGGGGAGCCAGTCAACCGGGATGAGGTCCATCAAGTTCATCAGGAACACCCACACGAACACCGTCATCGCCAGCGGCGCGACCAGCGCATTCCTATGGGAGAAGGAACCGCGCACCGAACCGTCGATGAACTCGACGATCCACTCGACAAAGTTCTGCAGGCCGGTGGGCACCCCAACGGTGGCCTTTTTGGCCACCATGCGGAATAGAAACAGGAACAAGACGCCAAGCGCGATCGAGACCAGCATGCTGTCGACGTTGATCGCCCAGAAGCCCATCGCCTGCGCCTCTTCGGCGCCGTGGGCGATGCCCCAGCTGCCATCGGGGTGCTGGCCATAAGTCAGGTTCTGCAGGTGGTGCTTGATGTACTCGCCAGAGGAATGGTATTCCGAAGCCATAAGGATCAAATTCAATAAGTGGGTTTTGGATGGACACGCGGCGCGCTCCCATTCAAAACCAACCTTGGCAAACTCAGCTGATCAATGCTTTTTTTACTCGCTTTTTACTTACTGTTGCGACTTGTCGCTGCGGCCAGCCAGCCAAGCTGGGCCAGCAACAAGCCCAAAAACAAAGGCAAGGGCGCCAGATTCAGTGCTTCGAGGCCCGCAATCAGCAGCCCCACCAACACCAGCATCCGCTCAACCCCGGCACGGATGAACAGCTTGAACAAACGGTGCTGATCCCATTCAGGGTGCTGCATCGACTGCCGCTCTCGCCACACCAGCACCGCACTGACCGCGAGCGCCACCAGCACGCCGTACAGCATGGCGAGGCCCGCCCCGATCCCGGCAAACGCCCCGCCCAGCAGTGCGGCGATCGGCGCGAGCCCCGCTTGCGCCAAGGCCACCCGCTGGGTGCACGTGTGGATGCCGGAGAACATTAGCCGGGCATGATACTGAATCAGTGAGGTCTATGCAATCATCAAACAGCTTGATGATGAATTTCGCTACATAGTGATGTTCTATTTTTTAAAAATAATGGGCGGGCTGCAGCGGCGTCGCACGTTACAACTGGATGCCCAGGCGTTGCAGCAAGCCCTGCAACTCGTCCGCGCTCGCGAAATGCAGCGTCAGTCTGCCGCTGCCCTTGCTGTTGGCGTGCACGTGAGCCGTCATCCCCAGCGCATCGGACAGCGCCTCTTCCAGACGGATCACATCACGCGAGACGGCCTGTTTGGCCGGTGCGGCGACGGCGTCTTTCAGCCGCGCCACCCTGCGCTCGACCTCGCGCACCGACAGGCCGCGGGTTTCGATTTCGTGCGCCAGCTCACGCTGCGCGGTTGCGTGCAAAGGCAACAGCGCGCGCGCGTGGCCCATTTCGATGAGGCCTGCGGTAACCATGTCCTGCACCGGATGCGACAAATTGAGCAGACGCAGCAGGTTGGACACCGCCGCGCGCGACTTGCCGACCGCCTGCGCCACCGCGTCGTGCGTCATGCCGAATTCGTGTATCAGGCGCTGCATCCCGTGCGCCTCGTCGATGGCGTTGAGGTCCTCGCGCTGGATGTTTTCGATCAGCGTCATCGCCGCCACGGCGTCGTCGGCAACCTCGCGCACCAGCACCGGCACCTCGTCGAGGCCCACCAGCTGCGCTGCGCGCCAGCGGCGTTCACCGGCAATGATTTCATGGCCGCCCGCGACTTCACGCACCAGAATCGGCTGCATCAGCCCCTGCGCGCGGATGGAATCGGCCAACTCCTGCAGCGACTCGCTGTCCATCTGCGTGCGCGGCTGGTATTTTCCGGGCGCCAGTTGCGTCACCTTCATCATGCGCAACTCACCCTGCGGCGGCGCCGCGTTGTCTTCGCCGCCCAGCAGCGCATCGAGCCCGCGTCCGAGTCCCTTAAGTTTGGCCATTTGTTTTCTCCCTGGCTGTGAGGCCGGCACGCCTGAGCGTTTCCTCGGCCAGCTGTATATACGCTTTCGCGCCTTTGCACTGGCGATCGTAGGCCAGCACCGGCAGCCCGTGGCTGGGCGCCTCGGCCAGCCGCACGTTGCGCGGTATGATGGTGTCGTAAACCTTGTCGCCAAAATGCTGCTTGATCTGATCCGACACCTGCTGCGCCAGCGAACTGCGCGGGTCGAACATCACGCGCAGCAGGCCCTCGATCCTGATGTCGGGATTGAGCCGCTGCTTGACCCTCTTGATGGTGGCAACCAGATCGGTCAGCCCTTCCAGCGCGTAGTACTCGCACTGCATCGGGATCAGCACCGCTTCCGCCGAGGCAAAGGCGTTGACGGTCAGCAGATTCAGCGTCGGCGGGCAGTCCATCAGGATGAAATCGTAGTCGTCCGCCACCAGCGCCAGCGCCGCCTTCAGCCGCAGATCGCGTTGCTCCAGATTCACCAGATCGATTTCCGCACCCGCGAGTTCGCGGTTGGCCGGGATAACGTCAAAATGGCCCGGTTCGGAGCGCACCCGCGCTTCGCGCACGCTCACCTGGTTGAGCAGGATCTGGTACACCGTCGGCAGCGCGGTGCGCTTTTCGATGCCCGCGCCCATGGTCGCGTTGCCCTGCGGATCGAGGTCGGCCAGCAGCACGCGCTGGCCGAGTTCGGCCAGGCAGGCGGCCAGGTTCACCGCCGTCGTCGTCTTGCCGACGCCGCCCTTTTGATTGGCAATTGCCAGGATTCGACTCATTAAACGGGCTCCAGAACAATCAAATGGCGGCCCGCACCCAAGCCCGGGACGAGCAGTTCGTAGTTAGCGCTCACCCTCACCCAGTCCGGCAAGGATGCGATCTCTTCGTGCGGAATCAGCCCCTTCATCGCGAGCCAGAAGCCGGTCGGCTTGAGCAGATGGCGGGTCAGCGTGACGAATTCCTTGAGGTCTGAAAACGCGCGTGACGTGATGACATCGAAACCCGACTCGGGTCGGTAATCCTCGACCCGGCCAGTCACCACATTCACATTAGCCAGCCCCAGATCGGCCTTGGCCTGCCGCAGGAAAGCGGTTTTCTTGGCGATGCTGTCGATCAGCGTCACCTGCAATTGGGGCCGCGCAATCGCCAGCGGGATACCCGGCAGACCACCGCCGCTGCCGACGTCGAGAACGGTTTCACCCTGAAAGAAGGGAACCGCCGCCAGCGAATCCAGCAGATGATGGCTGACCATGCGCTCGACTTCGCGCACCGCAGTCAGGTTGTACACGCGGTTCCATTTATCCAGCAGCGTCAGATAAGCCAGGAGCTTCGCCTCGGCCCCCTCGGGCAAGGCCAGCCCCAGGGCGGCGATTCCCGCCGTTAATTGCGGCTCGGCCGTCATGCGCTTTTCTTCTGCTCGTCGGGTTTGAAGCCGCGCTTGGCGTACACCAGCAGCACCGAAATCGCCGCGGGGGTGACCCCTTGCAGCCGCGCTGCCTGCCCCAGCGTTTCGGGGCGCGCCTTCTGCAGGCACTGGCGCACCTCCATCGACAGCCGGGTGAGCCGGCTGTAGTCGAGGTCGTCCGGCAGCCGCAGGGTTTCCTGCTCATGCTGCCTGTCGATTTCCTCGTTCTGGCGGTCGATATAGCCCTGATACTTGGCGGCAATTTCGACCTGCTCGGCCACGCGCTGGTCAGCCACCCCCGCCCCGCCGCCCGGCAGCGCAAGCACTTGAGCGTAATTCATATCCGGCCGGCGCAGCAGCTCAAACAGGCTGTATTCGTGCCCGATCGGCTGGCCGATGAGGCGGGTGGCGTCCTCGTCAGGCAGGATCATCGGATTGACCCAGGTCGCCTTCAACCGGTCGGTTTCACGTGAAACCGCATCGCGCTTGCGGTTAAATGCGTCCCAGCGCGCATCGTCGACCACCCCCAAGGCGCGCCCGATTTCGGTCAGCCGCATGTCGGCATTGTCTTCGCGAAGCTGCAGGCGGTACTCGGCGCGGCTGGTGAACATGCGATAGGGCTCGGAGACGCCGCGCGTGATGAGGTCGTCGACCAGCACGCCCAGATAGGCCTCGTGCCGCCCTGGGCTCCACGCGTCCTTTTCCTGCGCCTGCAGGCTGGCATTGATGCCGGCCAGCAGGCCTTGCGCGGCGGCCTCTTCATACCCCGTGGTGCCGTTGATCTGCCCGGCGAAAAACAGGCCGGCGATCGATTTGGTCTCAAGCGAAGCCTTCAGGCTGCGCGGGTCGTAATAGTCGTATTCGATGGCATAGCCGGGGCGCAGGATGTGCGCGCGCTGCAGCCCCGGGATCGACCGCACGATGGCCAGCTGCACGTCGAACGGCAGCGAGGTCGAGATGCCGTTGGGGTAGATCTCGTGAGTGGTCAGCCCCTCGGGCTCGAGGAAGATCTGGTGGCTGGCCTTGTCGGCAAAGCGGGTGATCTTGTCCTCGATCGACGGACAGTAGCGCGGCCCCACCCCCTCGATCACGCCGGTGTACATCGGCGAGCGGTCGAGGCCGCCGCGGATGATCTCGTGCGTCGCGGCCGTGGTATGGGTAATCCAGCATGGGCGCTGCGCGGGATGCCTCGCCACATCGCCCATGAAGGAAAAGGCCGGCGCCGGGTCATCGCCCGGCTGGGCCTGGGTCTGGCTGAAATCGATGGTGCGGCCGTCGATTCGCGGCGGCGTGCCTGTTTTCAGGCGGCCGGCGGGCAGGCGCAGTTCGCGCAGGCGCGCGGCCAGCGACACCGATGGCGGATCGCCCATGCGCCCCGCCTGGAAGTTTTCCAGCCCCACGTGCACCAGGCCGGCAAGGAAGGTGCCGGCGGTCAGCACCACCGTGCGGCCCCGGAAGACGATGCCGAGCTGGGTTTTCACGCCGACAACACGGTCGCCGTCGAGCACCAGATCGTCCACCGCCTGCTGAAACAGCGTGAGATTGGGCTGATTTTCCAATCGCTGCCGGATCGCCGCCTTGTACAGCACACGGTCGGCCTGCGCGCGGGTGGCGCGCACCGCCGGGCCCTTGGACGAATTGAGCGTGCGAAACTGGATGCCCGCGTCGTCGGTGGCGAGTGCCATGGCGCCGCCCAGCGCGTCGACCTCCTTCACCAGATGCCCCTTGCCGATGCCGCCGATCGACGGGTTGCACGACATGGCGCCCAAGGTTTCGATGTTGTGCGTCAGCAGCAGCGTGTTCACGCCCATGCGCGCAGCCGCCAGCGCGGCCTCGGTGCCGGCGTGGCCGCCGCCGACGACGATGACACCGAAGGATTCAGGGAAATTCATGAGCGCATTTTACCCGTTGCCGGCTTTCGTTTCACGTGAAACACCAACCTTCTTAACCGGCCTGTTTCGCCTCCAACGCCTCCCAGCGTGCCAGCGCGTCGAATAATTCTGCCTCGATGGCCTCGGAGCGGGCATGCAGCGCCGCCGCATCCCGCGGCTGGTCTTGATACAGCGCGGGGTCGGCCAACTTGGCCGCAAGCACCCCCTGCTCGGCTTCCAGCGCCTGGATCTGCTTGGGCAACGCCTCGAGCTCGCGCGCCTCCTTGTAGCTGAGGGGTTTAGCGGCGGCCTTGGGCGTCGCAGGCGGCGCCGCCGGCTTGAGGCCAGCGGCACGCTGGACAGCCCCGGCTTGCTGCGCTTTCCACGCCTGCCAGTCGGCATAGCCGCCGACAATCTCGGTCAGCTTGCCGTCTCCCTCGAACACAATGGACTGGGTGACGACGTTGTCGAGAAAGGTACGGTCGTGCGAGACGATGAGCACCGTGCCGCTGTAGTCCTGTAGCAGCTGCTCCAGCAATTCCAAGGTATCGATATCGAGATCATTGGTCGGCTCGTCCAGAACCAGCAGGTTGGCCGGGCGCGCGAACAGGCGCGCCAGCAGCAGCCGGTTGCGCTCGCCGCCTGACAGCGCCGACACCTTGGCGCGCGCCCGCTCTGCGGGAAACAGGAAGTCTTCCAGATAGCTGATGACGTGTTTTTTCTGCCCGTTGATCTCGACAAAGTCGGAGCCGGGTGAAATCGTGTCGATCAGCGTCGCGTCGTCGTTCAGCTGGTTACGGAACTGGTCGAAGTAGGCCACTTCGAGCTTGGTGCCCTGCCTGATCTTGCCGGATTGCGGCTGCAACTCACCCAGAATCAGGCGGATCAGGGTGGTCTTGCCGGCGCCGTTCGGGCCGAGCAGGCCCAGCTTGTCGCCACGCAGCAAAGTGCCGGAAAAGTCTCGGATCAATATCCTGTCATCGTAGCCGTAGGTGACATGCTCGAGTTCGGCCACCACCTTGCCGGAACGGTCGCCCGAGTCGATCTGGAACCCGACCTGGCCGGCACGGCCCATGCGTGCCTCGCGGGTGAGGCGCAAGGCTTCGAGCCGCCGCACCCGGCCTTCGTCACGACAGCGCCTAGCCTGCACCCCCTTGCGAATCCAGACTTCCTCCTGCTTCCAGAATTTGTCGAACTTGCGGTTATGCACCGCTTCAATCTCCAGCTGTTCAGCTTTCTTGGCCTGATATGCCGTGAAGTTGCCCTGGTATTCGCGCAACTGGCCGCGATCCAGTTCGATGATGCGGTTGGCGACGTTGTCCAGAAAGCGCCGGTCATGGGTAATGAACAACAGCGCGCCCTTGAAGTCCTTGAGCAGGCCTTCTAGCCACTCGATCGCAGCAAAGTCGAGATGGTTGGTCGGCTCATCCAGTAACAGCAATTCCGGGTCGGTGACCAGTGCGCGGGCCAGGGCGACGCGTTTTTTAAGGCCGCCGGACAAGGTATCGACCGCGCGGTCGGCATCCAGCCCCAGTCGCTGCAGGGTTTCTTCCACCCGGCTGTTAAGCCGCCAGGCATCGTGGATTTCGAGTTCATGCGACAACCGCTCAAGGTCTTCAAACGCGTCCATATCGCCCTCGGCCACGCGGTGGGCCGCGGCGTGATAATCGGCGAGCAGGCGCTGCGCCGCGCCGACGCCCTCGGCAACCGCTTCGAATACGGTATGGCCAGGCTGAAATTGCGGTTCCTGCGGCACATACGCAAGCTTCAAGGCCGGTTTGCGCCAAACGTCCCCGGCATCCGGTGGGTTGATTCCAGCGATGACTTTCAACAGGCTGGACTTGCCGGTGCCGTTGCGGCCGATCAGACCGATGCGCTCGCCAGCATCGAGCACGAGCGAGGCACCGTCAAGCAGCGGCCAGTGGCCATAGGCAAGTTCGAGTCGGTCAAAGGTAAGGAGGGGCATATGGGGTCAGCGGTCAGGGGTCAAAGGTAGTCAGGCGCGGTATGATCCGCGATTGAGGGCGGCATGGACGGCCCGGCCAATATTCAGCGCGTTGGGGGTGTCGTTGTGCAGGCAGATCGTGCCGGCAAAAATCCTGAGGGGTTCACCACTCGAAGCGGCAACCGGCTTGCCCTGCGCGAGCGCGAGCGCCTGCTGTGCCGCCATCTCCGGATCGGTCACCAGCGCCCCATGTGTTTCACGTGAAACCAGCAGGCCATTGGCCTGATAGCGGCGGTCGGCAAATGCTTCGTCCAGAACGGCCAATCCGGCTGCGCGTCCGGCCGCAATCAATTGCGATCCGGACAAGCCCACCAGCACCAGCGCAGGATCGAATGCCGCGACTGCCAGGGCGATCGCCTGTGCCACGCCGGCATCGCACGCCGCCGCATTATACAACGCCCCGTGCGGCTTGACGTGTGCCAGCCGCAGCCCCCGCCGCCCGGCCTGCTCAGCCAGCACCTCGGTCTGCTGCGTGACCCATGCCGCAATTTCATCTTCGGTCGCCGCCAGCGCCTGGCGGCCAAAGCGGGCGCGATCGGGATAGCTCGGGTGGGCGCCCACCGCAACGCCGTGCGCGGCCGCCAGCAACAACGCAGTCGTCATGCTCGCGGCATCGCCGGTATGGCCGCCGCAGGCAATCGACACCCGCGCCAGATAGGGCATCAGGCTGGCGTCGTCGTAGCCTTCGCCGACGTCGGCATTGAGTTCGATCATGTCAGCGCCTCGATTTCCCACTGTCGGGTGGCCAGTGGCCGAGCCCTCTCAAGTTCGATGGTCACAAATCGCACCGCATCGCCCGGCCGAAACTGCGCAAGTTTCGCCATATCGGCAGCGATCACCCCGGCAATCACCGGGTAGCCCCCGGTCACCGGGCCGTCCCAGCCCAGAATGATCGGCTGGCCGTCGGGCGGCACCTGCACCGCACCGGGCAGCACGCCCTGCGACGGCAGTTCTGCCCGCGCAGGCGTCGCCGCCGATCCGCTCAGGCGCAGGCCGCGACGGTCTGACGCCGTACCCACCCGATAGTTTCCGGCAAAAAACGCCGCCAGACCCGCATCGTCGAACTGGCCGGCTTGCGGCCCGGCCACCACGCGCAATGGCGCGTCTCGCTCGTCGGAAGGCGGGCGCGCACGCAGCAAACGCACCCCGCCCGCCTGGGGACCGCTTGCCAGCCTGTCTCCCGCCCGCAACGCACGGCCCAGATAGCCGCCGAATCCGGCCGGAAGAAACGTGCTGCGGCTGCCCATTACCTGCGGCAACGCCAGCCCGCCACGCAGCGCCAACCAGCAGCGGCAACCCGCTTCAGACCGTTCCAGGTTCAGCGTCTCGCCTGCCGCCAGAACCAGCGTTTCGCTCCACACCACCGCCGCACCGCTGCTGCGCGTCACCACAAAGCGCGCGCCGGTGAGCGCCACGACGCCACCCAGCGGAAATCTCAGGCGTGGCCCCTGCTGGGTAATTTCAAGCCCCGCCGCCGCCGCGTCGTTGCCCACCAGCCGATTGGCCGCCGCCAGCGCCCGCGGATCCGCCGCGCCGCCGGTGGGTACACCAAGCGCGCCCCAGCCGGGCCGACCCTGATCCATCACCAAGTCGCACAGGCCGGCGCGCAGGACCTCGATCATCGCGGCACAAAGCGCACGCGGTCGCCCGGCATCAGCAGGGCGGGCGCATCGCGCTGGGGGTCGAACATCACCGCCGTTGTATGGCCAATGATCTGCCAGCCACCGGGCCCGCTGGCGGAATAAATCCCGGTGTAGGCCCCGCCAATCGCCACGCTGCCCGCCGCCACCCGTACCCGCGGCGACGCCCGGCGGGGCGCGTGCAGGGCGCGAGGCAGGCCTTGCAAGTACGGGAAGCCCGGCTGGAACCCCAGGAAAGCCACCGAGTATTCAACGCCTGCATGGCTATTGATATAGGTCGCCACGTCCATACCCGCTTGTTCTGCCAGCGTCGGCAAGTCCGGCCCTGCAGCCCCGCCATAATCGACCGCAATTTCATGCAGTGCTCCGGCTATCCCCCGCGTGTCCGCC
>DASTEA010000045.1:0-6290 GCA_035710075.1 Thiobacillus sp. | reverse complement strand
TACATCACTTTGGTGTGCTTGCTGCCCGAGTTCCTGATTTTGAAATGGAATGTTCCTTTCTACTTTGGCGGAACATCCCTGCTGATTATTGTGGTGGTGACGATGGATTTCATGGCCCAGGTTCAGGCCTATGTCATGTCTCACCAGTACGAAGGCTTGCTCAAAAAAGCCAATTTCAAGAATGGCTTGGTGGGACGGTGACATGTCGAAGGAAGATGTCATCCAGATGCAGGGCGAGGTCGTTGAAAACCTGCCCAACGCCACGTTCCGAGTCAAGCTTGAAAACGGCCATGTCTTGCTGGGTTACATCTCCGGAAAGATGCGCATGCACTACATCCGCATTCTTCCCGGCGACAAGGTGACGGTTGAACTCACCCCGTACGATTTGACCAAAGCCCGGATCGTTTTTCGGGCCAAATGATTTTTGACCGGCAGTATGCCGCCGGCGAGTGAACGGAGAAAACCATGAGAGTACAGGCTTCAGTCAAAAAAATGTGCCGCAAGTGCAAGGTTGTGCGCCGCAAAGGTGTTGTGCGCGTGATCTGCGATGATCCGCGCCACAAGCAGCGCCAGGGATGAGCGGGAAATTGTTGGCGAGTTTGAATTCGAGTCAGCCTGAAGCTAGGTTGACGTGTTATAATGTTTTGTTTTGCGTTTGGGGCTCTGCGAATGGCTCGTATTGCTGGGGTTAATATCCCTAATCATCAACACGCGATTATCGCGTTGACTGCCATTTATGGCATTGGCAGGACCTCGTCCGGCAAGATTTGCGAAGCGGCTGGCGTCGCCCAGACTTCGAAAATCAAGGATTTGTCGGAGGCTGAGGTGGAGCGCATACGTGAGATCGTGGCGAAGTTCACGGTCGAGGGCGACCTGCGCCGTGAGACCACCATGAACATCAAGCGATTGATGGATCTTGGCTGCTATCGCGGCTTGCGCCACCGTAAAGGCTTGCCCGTGCGTGGTCAGCGTACTCGCACCAACGCGCGAACCCGCAAGGGGCCGCGCAAGGCCATCAGGAAATAAAGGTTAACCATGGCAACGAAACCAGCTACGCGCGTCCGTAAAAAGGTCAAGAAGAATGTCGCAGAAGGTATTGCGCACATTCACGCTTCGTTCAACAACACCATCGTGACCATCACCGATCGCCAGGGCAACGCCCTGTCGTGGGCCACGGCCGGTGGTGCGGGCTTCAAGGGCTCGCGCAAGTCAACGCCGTTCGCGGCGCAGGTTGCGGCGGAAAACGCCGGAAAAATGGCGCAGGAATGCGGCGTCAAAAACCTGGAAGTGCGAATCAAGGGCCCTGGTCCTGGTCGCGATTCCACCGTTCGTGCGTTGAATGCGCTGGGCTTCAAGATCGTAACGATCTCGGATGTCACCCCGATCCCGCATAACGGTTGCCGTCCCTCCAAAAAGCGTCGTATCTAATACTAGGCAAAATCATGGCTCGTAATCTTGATCCCAAATGCCGTCAGTGCCGCCGCGAAGGCGAAAAGCTTTTCCTGAAAGGCGAGAAGTGTTTCACTGACAAGTGCGCCATTGAGCGCCGCCCCTATGCACCCGGCCAGCACGGCCAGAAGAGTGGTGCCCGCCTGTCCGGTTATGGCATTCAGCTGCGTGAAAAGCAGAAAATCCGCCGTATCTACGGCGTGCTGGAGGGCCAATTCCGTCTGACGTACAAGCGGGCTGACAGCCGCAAAGGCGTGACCGGCGAAAACCTGCTGTCGATGCTTGAGTCACGCCTGGATTCGGTGTGCTACCGCATGGGCTTTGGCGCGTCGCGCACCGAGGCGCGCCAGGTGCTGCGTCACAACGGCATTATGGTTAACGGTCGTCGGGTCAATATCCCTTCGTATCAGGTGCGTGCCGGCGATGTGGTTGAGGTGGCGGAAAAGGCGAAAGCCCATCTGCGCATCAAGGCGGCTGCAGAAGCGGCTGCGGCGCGTGGTTACCCCGAATGGGTCGAGGTCGATGCCAAGACGCTCAAGGGCACCTACAAGGCTGCTCCGCAACGCTCGGAACTGCCGTCGACCATCAATGAGTCGCTCGTCGTCGAACTGTACTCCAAATAAGTTGGCCCGGTCTCTGTGACCCGGTCTTAAGGAATCGCACTCTATGCAAAGCGCTACGGAATTTCTCAAGCCGCGTATTGTGGAGGTGGATCGCTCCTCCCCGCTGCACGCAAAGGTCATCATGGAGCCCTTCGAGCGTGGCTTTGGCCATACGCTCGGCAATGCGTTGCGTCGTATTCTGTTGTCTTCCATGGTTGGCTATGCGCCCACCGAGGTGTCCATCAGTGGCGTCGTCCACGAGTATTCGACCATTGAGGGCGTGCAGGAGGATGTCGTCGATATTCTGCTGAACCTCAAAGGCATCGCTTTCAAGATGCACGGCAAGTCGGAAGCGATTTTGAAAGTTTCAAAATCCGGCGAAGGCGTCGTGACCGCGGGCGACATCGAAATTGGCCACGACATCGAAGTGTTGAATCCGGATCATGTGATTGCCCACCTGACCAAGGGCGGCAAGTTGGACATGGAAATCAAAATCGAAAGCGGCCGCGGCTATCAGCCGGCTACCGCGCGCAAGGTTTCGGAAGAAACCCGTGCCGTAGGTTCGATCCTGGTTGACGCATCGTTCAGCCCGGTTCGGCGCGTCGCCTACACGGTGGAAAGTGCCCGTGTCGAACAGCGTACCGACCTCGACCGTCTGGTGATCGATATTGAAACCAATGGTGTGGTCGAGCCGGAAGAAGCCGTGCGTACTGCTGCCCGCATCCTGGTGAGCCAGCTCTCCGTGTTTGCCGATCTGGAAGGCACGCCGGCCGAGTCCGAGTCGCCGCGTTCGCCGCAGGTCGATCCCCTGTTGCTGCGCCCGGTTGATGACCTCGAACTGACCGTGCGTTCGGCCAATTGCCTGAAGGCCGAAAATATTTACTTCATCGGCGATCTGATCCAGCGTTCCGAAAGCGAGCTGCTGCGCACCCCCAACCTGGGCCGCAAGTCGCTGAACGAAATCAAGGATGTGCTGGCTTCCAAGAGCCTGTCTCTGGGCATGAAGCTGGAAAACTGGCCGCCCGCCGGTCTCGAGCGCCCCTGAACGATTCAAGCAATCACCCTGCAACCAACTCAAACTATAAAGTGCGGGTCGCCGTGGCTGGCGACCTAGCCCAAGAATACTGACTGAAAGGAATCGCCATGCGTCATCGTCAATCCAACCGCAAGCTGAACCGCACCACCAGCCATCGTCTGGCCATGTTCCGCAACATGAGCGTGTCGCTGCTGAAGCACGAAATTATCAAGACCACACTGCCGAAGGCCAAGGAGCTGCGTCGCTTCGTCGAGCCGCTGATCACCCTGGGCAAGGAACCGTCCCTGGCCAACCATCGCCTGGCATTCGACCGTCTGCGTGACCGCGACATGGTCGTCAAGCTGTTCGGCGAACTGGGCCCGCGTTACAAGACCCGTCCCGGTGGTTACCTGCGCATCCTGAAATATGGTTTCCGCAATGGCGACAATGCGCCGATGGCGCTGGTCGAACTGGTTGACCGTCCCGAGACCGACGCTGAGCTGGTCGAGGCCGAGTAAATCGAACCAGCATCGAATGCATGAAAAAAGCCGGGTCATCCCGGCTTTTTTCATGCCTGTTTTCAGGGCGCCCCGCAGGCGTGTTGCTGGGGCAGGTTTCGGCTTGTATTGCCGCTAGCCGGCCTTGTCAGGCATAGTCATCCTTCCCTTCAAGCTAGGAATAGCCTGTGATCGTTCTCTTCACCGATTTCGGCGTGCGCGATCCCTATGTGGGGCAGATGAAGGCGCGCCTCGCCGAACACGCGCCCGCGCAGCGGGTGGTGGATCTGCTGCACGAGGTGCCGGATTTCAACCCGCACGCGGGTGCTCACCTGTTGGCTGCGCTTGCGCCCGGCTTTCCGCCCGGCAGCGTGTTTGTGGCGGTGGTCGACCCCGGTGTCGGCACGCCGCGCGACGCCGTGGTGGCCATGGCTGGCGGTCGCTGGTTCGTCGGGCCGGACAATGGGCTGTTGTCGGTCGTTGCCGCGCGCCATGACGATACCCGGTTGTGGCGGATCACCTGGCTGCCCGAGACTCTCTCGCCGACCTTTCACGGGCGTGACCTGTTCGCGCTGGTCGCAGCCGACATCGCCCGCGGCGAATTCCCCACCGACAAGCTGTGCCCGACGGAAAAGCTGAATGTCGAATTCGATGCGGGCGATCTGGCTCGGGTGATCTATATCGACCATTACGGCAACGCCTGGACCGGCGTGCGCGCGCTGCCGCAGAACGCGCGCGTGAGCGCCGCGGGCAAGGCATTCAAGCACAGCGAGAGCTTCGGCTTCGTCGGCAAGGGCGAGGGCTTCTGGTTCAACAACAGCGCCGGCTTGCTGGAACTTGCGGTCAACCGGGGGAGTGCCGCGTCCACGTTTAGTCTGAAGGTGGGCGATCCGGTTCAGGTGCAGCGGCTCAACTAAAACGCGCTCAATCCAGCCCGACCAGCAGTGCCCGGTAATCGTTGATGTTGGTGCGGGTGGGGCCGCTGACGACGAGATCGCCGAGGGCGGCAAAAAATCCATGACTGTCGTGCGCGGCCAGAAAACCGGCCGCGTCGAGGCCGCGCTCTCGCGCGCGAAGCAGCGTGTCCGGGCCGATCAGTGCCCCCGCGTTGTCCTCGCTGCCGTCGATGCCGTCGGTGTCGCAGGCGATCGCCCACGCAGGCGTGTCCGCCAGTTCAAGCGCCAGGGCCAGTAGAAATTCGGTGTTGCGGCCGCCGCGCCCGTGCTGTGGGCGCAGGGTGACGGTGGTCTCGCCGCCTGAAATCAATGCGATGGGACGGGAATTCAGGGCGCGCGCAAGCGCGGCGTGCTGTTTCGCCGTCGCCTGCGCATCGCCGCTGACGCAGTCAGAGAGCACCACGGCGGGAATGCCGTGATGCTCGAAATACTGGGCCGCGGCCTGCAGGCTGCGGCGTGCGCTGGCGATGACGCGGTTTTCCATGCGGGCAAAGCAGGGGTCGCCGGGTTTGGGCGTGTCGACCCGTCCCGCAGCACCCGTAAAGGGCACGCCGGCGGGTGCCGCGCTGCTGCTGCGCAGCGACGCTTCCGCAGCACAGGCTTCGAGGTGGTGCCGGACGCCGATGGGCAGCGCAATGCGGAAGCGCTGCAGCCGTTCGAGCGCATCGGCGCAGCTGGTGGGGTCGGGCGCGCAGGGGCCGGACGCGATATGGGTCGGATCGTCGCCAACGACGTCTGAAATGATCAGCGCCAGCCCCTGCGCGCCCAACATTCCGGATAGCGCCGCCTGCGCCAGCCGTCCGCCCGACAGGCGGGTGAGGTGTTTGCGCACGGTGTTGATGTCGTGGATGGTCGCGCCGGCGTGGAGCAGCGCCTTGGTCACTTGGCGCAGTTCCTTCAGGCTCACCCCTTCGACCGGCGCGGCGAGCAGGCTGGAGCCGCCGCCCGAAATCAGCGCCAGCAGCAGATCGTCCGGCCCCAGTTGGCCCGCCAGCTCCAGCATGCGCAAGGCGGCTTCTTCGCCGCGTCCGTCGGGCAGCGGGTGGCTGGCCTCGACGACCTCGATGCGGCGCGTCGGTAGCCCATGCCGGTAGCGGGTGACGACCAGCCCGGACAGCGGCGCATCCGCGGGCCAATGGGCTTCCACCGCTGCGGCCATGCTGGCGGCCGCCTTGCCCCCGCCAACCACGAGCGTGCGGCCGCGCGGCGGCACGGGCAGGTGCGGCGGCAGGATGATCGCGGGGTCGGCTGCAGCAACCGCGGCGCGGAAGGAGTCCAGCAGCAAGCGCGCAGCGTGAGCAGGTGGGTTCCCTCCTGTTGTGCTGCGACGTTTCCGTAACGGGGAGTGTGGATTCATCTTGTGAAACCGGAAAACAATAGGCTGAATTGTAGTTGCCCGAGACGTGACCCGTTGCCCGCGCAGCGAAGCGTACTGTGAGCTGTATGGATTGCAGATAAACTGCGCGCGAGGAACGAATGCTGCATTGATCCGAAGCATCCTGTCACGGCGCTATTGGCGCAGTCTGGCAGATCCTCCCACCTGAGTTAAAGACGAACATCAAGACTTGACGATGACATTCTCCGCACCTTCCCGCTCCCGTAAATTCAAAGGCATCGCCGTGGTGGCTGCGCTTGTGCTTGGCGCGGCCGCGATCTGGGCGATGACTCAAGATTCGAAGGATGGCGGGGAGCGCAAGAATTCCATCGTTGCAGACGCACCAAAAACAACCGCGGGTGGCAAACCTGCGCTGAGCGTCATGGCCATCACGCC
>DASTEA010000044.1:0-4032 GCA_035710075.1 Thiobacillus sp. | reverse complement strand
GGTTCGCTGCCTTCAAGCAGCGGCTTGAGCCGGGCCAGCGCGGCCGCGCGATCCAGCTGCTCGGGCGCGCCGGCATAGTGATGCGCCAGCGGCAGGTAGGCCGCTTCGCCATGGCCGATGGCGAACGCGATGCCGACCAGCTCGGCCTGCATCGGGTTGGGGCTGGTGGTCTCGGTGTCGAGCGCAAACGCCGGCGCCGCTTCCAGCTTGGCGATCCAGGCGTCGAGCGCGGCCTCGCTGAGGAGGGTTTCGTAGCGGACGCGATGGTCGCCGCTGGTGTCCTGTTCCGGCAACGCAGGTGCATGCGATTCCAGCCTGACTTGTGGGGCGGCCGCGCGGGGTGGATTGGCGTCCTTCGGGGCTTGCGGCGCGGCGTCGAGCTCGTGCAGCCAGGCGCGGAATTCGTAGCGCTCGAACAGCGTGCGCAGCGCGTCGGTATCGCGCGGCTTCAGGGTGAGATCGTCGAAGTCGAACGGCAGCGCCACATCCATCTTGATGGTGAGCAGCGCGCGTGCCTGCGGCAGCCAGTCGCGGGCCGCGCGCAGGTTGTCGCCGACCACGCCCTTGATTTCGTCGGCGTGCATCATCAGATTGTCGAGGGTGCCGTATTCGGTCAGCCACTTGGCAGCGGTTTTGGGTCCGACCTTGGCGACGCCGGGCACGTTGTCGACGGCGTCGCCGATCAGCGTGAGGTAATCGATAATGCGTTCCGGCGGCACGCCGAACTTGGCGGCGACGCCGGCCTGGTCGAGCGTCTCCACGCTCATGGTGTTCACCAGCGTCACATGGTCGTTGACCAGCTGCGCCATGTCCTTGTCGCCGGTGGAGACGATGCTGTGAATCCCCCGCTGCGCGGCATGCTGCACCAGGGTGCCGATGACGTCGTCGGCCTCGACCCCGTCGATGATGACGAGCGGCCAGCCCTCGGCGCGGATCAGCGCGTGCAGCGGCTCGATCTGGCAGCGCAGGTCGTCCGGCATCGAAGGGCGGTGTTCCTTGTAGGCGGGATAGAGGTCGTCGCGGAAAGTCTTGCCCTTCGCGTCGAACACGCAGGCGATATAATCGGCCGCGTAGTCACGGCGCAGTTTGTGCAGCATGGCGAGCACGCCCTTGATCGCATTGGTCGGTTCGCCCGCCTTGTTGCGGAAGTCGGGCAGCGCGTGAAATGCGCGATACAGGTAGGACGAACCGTCCACCAACAACAGGATTTTTCCGGCTTGATTTACACTAGATTCGTTCACGAGGCGCTCGAAAATGCACTTTGATAAATTGCCGGCCACCGCCGACCCGCGGCGCACCGCCGAAATCGACTATTCGGCGCGCGAGTCGTGGCGGATGCTGGGGATTATGGCAGAGTTCGTCGAGGCGACCGAACGCCTGGCATCCATCCGCCCGGCCGTTTCGATCTTCGGCAGCGCCCGTACGCCGCCCGAGCATGCGAATTACATGCTCACCGAAGATATCGCGCGCAAGCTGTCCGATGCGGGGTTCTCGGTCATTTCCGGCGGCGGCCCCGGCATCATGGAAGCCGCCAACAAGGGCGCGTATTTCGGCAAGTCGCCCAGTGTCGGCCTCAACATCCAGCTGCCGCACGAGCAAAGCGCCAATGCGTATCAGGACATCAGCCAGACCTTCCAGCACTTTTTTGCGCGCAAGGTCATGTTCGTCAAGTTCGCCGCCGCCTATGTCGTCATGCCCGGCGGCTTCGGCACGCTGGACGAACTGTTCGAGGCGCTGACCCTGGTGCAGACCGGGAAAATCGCGCCCATTCCCATCATCCTGGTCGGCTCGGCTTACTGGGCGGGACTGGCCGACTGGGTGAAGACCAGGATGGTGGATGACGGCATGATTTCGCCCGAGGACATCGACCTCATGCACGTCATCGACAAACCCGAAGACGTGGTCGATGCCATCTTCAGCCATTATGAGAAACGCGGCTTCATGCCATCTCTGGCCGAGCGCGAAATCCAACTCAACCTGTAAGCCGCGCCCCGCCTGTAACGAGTGTCTGTTTTCTGGAGATTGCCATGCGTTACCCCGTTTTGCTGTTGACCCTGCTGCTGAGCGGTTTCGCCGTTGCCGCCGCGCCGTCCGACCGTCCGCCCGAGCTGACGCCGGTTCCCGATGGCCCGCCCGGACCCGACGACGCCCCGCCAGTGACGATCAAGCCGAGCAGCCCGGGACGCGTCGTCGAATACCGCGCCAACGGCAGGCTTTACATGCTGAAAGTCATCCCGAAATCCGGCAAGCCGTATTACCTGATCGACCAGAAAGGCGACGGCCAGTTTGCGCGGCAGGACAGCCTCGATTCCGGCATGCGGCCTCCGATGTGGGTGATCAAGGAGTTCTGAATCTTTGCATGCGTGTCGGTTAAAATCCGCCGCATGAATACCGCATCCAATCAAGACATCCCGCGCAAGGTCGCGGCCAGCCAGGGCTTTCAGTGGGTGGCCGCAGGCTTTCGCCTGTATCGCAAAACCCCCCTGCTGCTGTCCGCCGCGTTTGCCATGCTGTTCGGCGTGGTGATGGCGCTCGGTCTGATTCCCGTGGTGGGCGGCTCGCTGTCGGAACTGGCTTCGCCGCTGATGGTGGCAGGTTTCCTGGCGGCGTATCGCGCGCTCGACGGCGGCAACGAACTCGAGCTGCCGCAATTTCTGGCCGGGGTGCGGGGCCCCGCCATTCCGTTGATGGCGGTGGGTGCGGTGCAGCTGCTCGGCACTTTGCTGATCGGCAAGATCATGCTCGGCATGGGTTTCGATCCGCAGGCGGTCATGACGGCGGCGCAGTCGCAAAAAGACCCGGTCGAGATGCAGGCGATCCTGAGTCAGGCCATGCCTGCGGTGCTCACCGGACTGGCCTTGTTTACCCCGCTGATCATGGCCACCTGGTTTGCGCCCGCGCTGATCCTGTTCGGCGGTGCGCGTCCGGCCACCGCACTGGGCGTGAGCTTGAAAGCCGTCGCCAGAAACTGGGCGGCGATGCTGGTGAACGGCATCACACTCGGCCTGCTGCTGTTCCTCGCCGCGCTGGTGCCGATGCTGCTCGGCCTGCTGGTGGCGATGCCGGTGCTGTTCGGCTCGTTGTACGCCTCGTATCAGGCGATATTCGCGGTGTGGGCGGATGACACCGCGCCCGCCCCCGACAACGTCGTGTCCCTCTAAGAGCGGATTCAGGCCGCCGACAGCTTGGCGTAGGCCAGCGCCAGCCACTTGGTCCCGGCGTCGCGGAATTTCACCTGCACCCGCGCGTCGGCGCCGCGTCCCTCAAAGTCGATGATGATGCCGCTGCCGAACTTGGCATGGGTCACGCTCTGCCCCACCTTGTAGCCGGTGTCGTTGCCCGTCTGAGGGCTGCGCGGGGCTGCCGCCGGTGCGCTGGTGCCGCCTGACGGATAGGCCGGCTCGTTGCGGCGGTTGAGGTCGAGCAGCACCTGCTCCGGCAGTTCGTCGAGGAAGCGCGACGGCAGGCTGTAGCGGGTCTGTCCGTGCAGCATGCGCGACTGCGCATGCGACAGATACAGACGGCGCCGGGCGCGGGTGATCGCCACGTACATCAGCCGGCGCTCCTCCTCCAGGCCGCTTTCCTCGTTCGCGCTCTGCTCGTGCGGAAACAGGCCCTCTTCCAGCCCGGTGATGAACACCGCGTGAAACTCCAGCCCCTTGGCGGCGTGCACCGTCATCAGCTGCAGCGCGTCGTGGCCGGCGCCGGCTTGGTGTTCGCCCGCTTCCAGCGCGGCATGGGCGAGGAAGGCGTCAAGCGTTCCCTCCTCCGACTCGCCCGCAAACAGCGCCGCCGCGTTGACCAGTTCGTTGAGGTTTTCCAGGCGGTCGGCGCCTTCCTTGTCGGCGCGGTAGTAGTCCGCGAGCCCGCTGGCCTCGACCACATGGTCGATCGCCTCGGCAAGCGGCAGGTCGCGGGTGGTCTGCTTGATGTCCTCGACCAGTTTGGCGAAGCCGGCCACCTTGCCGCCGATGGTGCAGGCCGCCTGCCACAGGCTCGCGCCCGCGCGCGCGGCGCCGTCGGCCAGCTGTT
>DASTEA010000043.1:0-5992 GCA_035710075.1 Thiobacillus sp. | reverse complement strand
CCCACGCCCGAGCGCGGCAGCGACCTGTTCCGCTCCGGCGCGCTGTCGCAGCGTCTTGGCTTGCCTGCGCCCGATCCCGAACAGGACCGCGTGATGATCTGCGGCAACCCGGCGATGACGCGCGAGCTGACGCACTACCTCAAGGATTCAGGCTGGACGCTGACCAACCATCGCGGCATCGGCAACTTCACCACCGAAGTCGCGTTCGTCGTGCATCACGAATAATCGCCCTGGCGTGTTGCCTGAAAGTGCCCGTTTCCTAGGCATCCGTCTGAATAAACGGGCCCAGGCAACCCTGAGCCCGTAAGCGGCCTAGTCGCGGCCGTGGCGACGGTGGTCGCGGCGATCGCTGTGATGTTCGCGGCGGTCGTCGCGCCGACCGTCATGCCGGTCTTTCCAGCCGCGGCGGTCATCCCAGCCGCGGCGGTCGTCCCAGCCACGTCCGTAATCCCGGTAACCGTAATCGCGGTAATGCCGTACATGCGTCACCCGGTGCGGCGGCGGCAGCACGATGACATGACCGGGATGGTGCGGGCTATGCGTCCAGTAACGGGATCCGCCGGACTCATACAGCACGCGGAAACCGTCATGGTGGCGGGTGCCGAACGAGATGGTGAAATGCGGCTCGACCGAGACCACGCGGCCGTGACCATAGTCATCGCGGGCGATGGCGGTGCCGGAAGCGGCCAACATGGCGGTTGCAATCAGAAGGGTACGTAACATGGCGTTCTCCTTTCAGGTTCAGGTCTGGAAAGCTTGCGCTCGGCTGAGCGTCAATCGTCCCACTTGTTGCGGCTGCTGTTCCAGCGCTCGCTGCGCTGATCCTCGGCCACGGAAAAACTCACATTCAGGGCCAACCATTTGCCTGGGTCGTAGGGCAGGCGGGTGCTGTACTCGCGACCCTGGAAGCGGTAACGCACGTCGTAGCCGTTGATCACCTGGCGGAAGTTGTCCTCGGTGCGGCAGCGTTCCACCTCCTGCGGGCGCGATTCGTAACGGGTGCCGCCGCCGCTCCAGCGGTCGCCTACCACGGCGCCGGTGGCGGCGCCGACCGCGGCGGCGGCAACCTTGCCGTTGCCCTTGCCGACGGTGGAGCCGACCAGGCCGCCGGCGATGGCGCCGAGAATCGCGCCGCCGGCGTTGTTGCGCTCCCGGTAGCTTTGAGTCTCATAACCGACGGTTTCGGTCCAGCACTCGCGGCGCGGCTCGTTGATCGTTTCGTAGACCGGGGTGCTGGCCAGAACCTGGGCGCGGGCGGTAAAACCGTCGCCGTTGCCACGACCGGGGCCGGCCTGCGCTGCGCCGCTGGCGGCAAGCAGTGCGGCAATCAGGGTGGTGTTCAGAATGCGTGATGTCATCGTTGCTCTCCTCAGTTGTTCAAAATCAATCGGGTCAATCGGGTTCAACGGCGACCGCGGGGGCGGCTGTCATCTTCAAGCTGTTTCTGCTGGCGACGTTCGTAGCCGTAGCCGTAGCCACGCGGTTCCTCGGGCTCGGCTTCGCGCTTGGCGGGGCGGTGCTCGTCCCTGCGGGTGTCGCGCGGATCCGGATCCGGGCGGACTTCATCGCCGCGGTCGCGCTTGGCCACGATGAACGCGCCATCCATCAAATCCGGTGCGGCCTGAACCGGGGCGGTCAGAGCCAGTCCCAGTGCTGCCATCCCGAAAACCCAAAGTTGCCGTGTGTTCATCGCTGTCTCCAATGCTGTGGTGGCCAATGCCTTGCTGCCACGCTTCGCAGTCTGGTTGAGGAAAGTTAGCGCACTGTTTCACGCCATGGCGATTTTGTAACAGTGTGTAACCGGAAGAGGGATGCCCCCTCGCTGCTATAGTTGCCGCATGGAAAAAGACATCATTTATGTGACCGACGACGACCCCGGCATCCGCGAGCTGGTGGCCGAATACCTGGTCGGCCAGGGCTATGCTGTCGAGACCGCGCAAGACGCGGTCTCGCTTGATCACCTGCTCGCCGTCCGGCTTCCCGACCTCTTGGTGCTCGACTGGATGATGCCGGGCGAGGATGGTCTGTCGGTGGCGCGGCGGCTGCGTGCGCAGCCTGGATTCCCGCCCATCATCATGCTGTCGGCCAAGGGCGAGGACATCGACCGCATCATCGGCCTCGAGGTCGGTGCCGACGATTACCTGCCCAAACCGTTCAATCCGCGCGAACTGCTGGCACGGATCCGCGCGGTGATGCGGCGGCACGGCGCAGCAGCCGCGCCGGCGGTGGCCGAAACCACGCGGCTGGTGCATTTCGGCCCGTTCAGCGCCAACCTCGACGCGCGCACGCTCAGTCGCGATGGCGCGGAAATCACGCTGACCAGCGGTGAATACGCGCTGCTGGAAATCTTTGTCACCCATGCCAACCGTGCGCTGTCGCGCGACTGGCTGATGGACCAGCTGCGCGGCTTCGAGCGCGACCCGTTCGACCGCAGCATCGACGTGCGGGTGAATCGCCTGCGCAAGAAAATCGAGGACGACCCGGCTAACCCGGCCTACATCCGCACCCAGCGCGGGCAGGGCTATTTGTTCGTGCCGCAGGGCAAGGGGTGAAGCGCCTCACCCGCTCCTTGTTCGCCCGCACCGCGCTGACGCTGGCGCTGGCCTTCATCGTGTTCCAGGCGGCGGCGTTCTGGGTGGTGTATCGCACCCTGATTGTGCCGGTTGCTGAGCGCTCGGCCGACGATCTGGCCGGCTTGGTCGTGCTGTCGGCGCAAACCTGGGTGGAACTGCCGCCCGAGACGCGTGCGGCGTTCGAGCGCGAGTTGGCGCGCCGTCACGGCCTGCGCCTGACCACCGCCGCGGTCGGGGCGACCGCGGATGCGCCGCACTTTGCGTTCCGCACCCAGATCGAGGCCGCGCTGAGCCGCCGAGTGGGTGAATCAATCGTGTTGCGCGGGGTGCCGGGAACCACTGCGGCGTGGCTGGACATCCCGGTGGGCGGCCACGACCTGCGGGTCGGCTTCTTCCCCGGCCGCTATGCCGTCAAGCCGCCGCTGGCGGCGGTCGTCGTCGTTGCGCTGGGCACGTTTCTCAGCTTGCTGACCGCCCTGTTTCTGGTGCGCCGCATCACGGTGCCGCTGGCGCGCGCGGCACAGGCGGCCAGCCAGGTCGGTGCGGGCGAGTTGCCCGAGCCCTTGCCGGAAACCGGCCCCGCCGAGCTCGCCGAGCTGGCGCGCCGTTTCAACATCATGGCGGCCGAGGTGCGCGAACTGCTGGATAACCGCACCACCTTGCTGGCCGGCATCTCGCACGACCTGCGCACCCCGATGACGCGCCTGCAGCTTAATCTGGAAATGCTGCGCGACGCGCCCAGCCCGGCGCGCATCGACCGCGCGGTGGCCGATCTGGCCGACATGAACAAGCTGATCACCGGTTATCTGGAGCTGGCGCGGACTACGCAGGCCGAAACGAAGACGCGCTTCGATCTTGCGGACTTGCTGGAAGAGGTGGCTGCCGATGCGGGCCTGCCATGGGCAGGCGCGGCGCCGTGCGAGGTCGAGGCGGTGCGGCTGGCGGTGCGGCGAATCGTGTCCAATCTGATCCAGAACGCGCAGCGCTACGGCGGCGGCACACCAATCGAACTGGCTTTGGAATGTGCGGACCAGCGGGTGCGGGTGATCGTGCGCGACGCCGGCGTCGGCATCCCGGACGATCAGATAGACAAGGTATTTAGGCCGTTTTACCGACTGGAGGCTTCGCGCTCGCAGGCCACGGGGGGGACCGGGTTGGGGTTGGCGATCGTGCGCCAACTGGCGGAAACGAACGGCTGGAAGGTGACGCTCAGGAATCGTGCGGCGGGCGGCCTGGAGGCCGTGCTGGAAATGCCCTGTTAGGCAATCCGGGTCAGGTGTAGTAGCGCGTGCTCCGCCGTAGTACCCGGAATTCGACGAACAGCAGCGTCAGGCTGAACATCGACATGCGGTAGGTGCTGCCGCTGAAAAATCCCAGCGGCGAACTGGACAGATTGACGCTCACGCGGGTGGCTCTACCCAGTTGCATCAGAGGGCGGGCTGGCGGGCGAACAGGGAAAACCGCACGAACAGCAGCGACAGGCTGGTCAGGCTCATGCGCCCGGTCTGGCCGTGAAACCAGGCGAAAGGCGTGGCGCTGAGTTCGAGAACCAGCTGTTTTTTGCCGAGTTGCAGTTTCATGATGCCGTTCTATGGTGAGAGGTTGCCGCTAGTGCCTGCAATGCCTGTGCCAACCGGGCGGTGGCGCGCGTTGAAAAAAATAAACCGACAAAACAATGGCTTGTCAGGCCTGGCTGGAATGGCCCGGTTAGGGCGCTGGCGCGGGTTGACGGAAAACCGTCAACCTGTGTCGAAGCGGCAAACAGCCGACACCCCGAACGGGTTGGGAGCCGTGTCAGGGTAGAATTCGACTTTACGATTTAAGCGGGGCGTGTTCTACGCGCCGCATCTCTGCATGATTATCCTCAAAAATCTCAGCCTGCGGCGTAGCGCCAAGGTTCTGCTCGACAACGCGTCGGTATCGATCAATCCTGGTGAACGGGTCGGCCTGGTGGGGCGCAACGGCGCCGGCAAGTCCAGCCTGTTCGCGCTCCTGAACGGCACCCTGCACGAGGACAAGGGCGATTTTTCCATCCCATCGCAGTGGCGCATGGCTCAGGTGGCGCAGGACATGCCGGAAACGAGCGAGTCCGCGACCGATTTCGTCATCGCCGGCGACACCCAGTTGGCCGCGGCGCAGGCCGAGGTGGATGCCGCCGAAGCCAGCGACGACGGCGAGCGCATGGCGCATGCCTACATGGCGCTGCACGACGCCGGGGCACACGACGCGCAGTCGCGCGCGCAGGCGCTGATCCTCGGCTTGGGATTCCAGGTGCGCGAGCTGAATCAGCCGGTCAACAGCTTCTCCGGCGGCTGGCGCATGCGACTGCAGCTGGCCCGCGCGCTGATGTGCCCGTCCGAACTGCTGCTGCTCGACGAACCCACCAACCACCTCGATCTCGATGCGCTGGTGTGGCTGGAAGCCTGGCTCAAGAAGTATCCCGGCACCATGCTGGTGATCAGCCACGACCGCGAGTTTCTCGATGCCGTGACCAATGTCACGCTCCACATCGAAAATGGCCAGCTCACGCGTTACGGCGGCAACTACAGCACCTTCGAGGACATGCGCGCCGAGCAGATGGCGCTGCAGCAGGCGGCATTTTCCAAACAGCAGGACAAGATCGCCCACTTGCAGGAGTTCATCAACCGCTTCAAGGCCAAGGCGAGCAAGGCCAAGCAGGCGCAAAGCCGGGTCAAGGCGCTGGATCGCATGGAACGGCTGGCGCCGATGCTGGCGAATGCGGAATTCACCTTTGAATTCAAGGCGCCGCTCAACCTGCCCAACCCCATGCTGTCGATCGACGACGCCAGCTTCGGCTACCCGCCGCCTGCGGACGCGCCGCCCGGCACGCCGCCGACGGTGATCGTGCAGCACGTCAGCAAATCGGTGTTTGCCGGCCAACGCATCGGCATCCTCGGCGCCAACGGCCAGGGCAAATCGACGCTGGTGAAGACGGTTGCGCGCACCTTGCCGGTGGTCGCAGGCGAAGTGGTCGAGGGCCGTGGCCTCAATATCGGCTACTTCGCGCAGCAGGAGCTCGACGTGCTGCGCCCCACCGACACCCCGCTGGAACACATGATCCGCCTCGCCCGCGACACCATCGCCAACGGCGGCGCCGGCCAGTTCAGCAGCCGCGAGCAGGATCTGCGCACCTTCCTCGGCACCTTCAACTTCAACGGCGACATGGTCAAGCAGGCGGTCGGCACCATGAGCGGGGGCGAGAAGGCGCGGCTGGTGCTGTGCATGATCGTGTGGCAGCGCCCCAACCTGCTGCTGCTGGACGAACCGACCAACCACCTCGATCTGGCCACGCGCGAAGCCCTGGCGATGGCCTTGAACGAATTCGAAGGCACCGTGATGCTGGTCAGCCACGACCGCGCCCTGCTGCGCGCGGTGTGCGACGAATTCTGGCTGGTCAC
>DASTEA010000042.1:0-5304 GCA_035710075.1 Thiobacillus sp. | reverse complement strand
TGGCGCGCTGGGCCAGCGACAGCCGCGCCACCAGCGCCGCGTGGCCGCTCTGCAGCAGGTGGAAGCCCGATTCGTCGGCCGCCATGTGTTCCGCCAGACGGGTTTTCAACGGACTATCGGCTTGGTTCGAGGCGGCGTGCGAGGGCGTGCGCTCGGCATCGAGCTTGAGCGTGGGCGCGCAGCCGGACAGCGCCAGCAGCGCGGCCAGCCCGATCCCGGCAACACAGACCGGATCAGGCGGTCTGCTCATCGATCCGGCGCCATGCGAAGTGGGGGCCGGGATCGGTCTTGCGGCCCGGTGCAATGTCGCTGTGCCCCACCACGGCCCGGATCGGGTAGGCCTGCTTCAGCAGGCGCACCAATGGCGCCAGGGTCGCGTACTGGGCCTCGGCGAAGGGCAGGTCGTCGCTGCCTTCGAGTTCGATGCCGATCGAGAAATCATTGCAGCAATCGCGTGCCTGCCAGCTTGACGCCCCCGCGTGCCAGGCGCGCAGCGTGCAGGGAACGAACTGGATCAGCGTGCCGTCGCGGCGGATAAAAAAATGGGCCGATACCCGGAGGCCGCGGATCTCCTGGTAATAAGGGTGCGCATCCCAGTCGAGCTGGTTGGTGAAGAGGTCGATCACCGCATCGCCGTCGAACACGCCCGGCGGCAGCGAAATGTTGTGGATGACAATGAGTTCGATCGCCATGCCTTGCGGGCGCGCGTCGCAATTGGGCGAGGGCAGCCGGCGCGCAGCGGAAAGCCAGCCAGAGGCATCGAGGGTGCAGGGAGGGGGGGCGGAAAGCGACATGGCGCAAGCTTACTTGAGCCGTGCGAAGTCTGGAAACTTCGCTTAGACTGCCGACTTTTGCCGAATCGGCCCTTCGCCATGACGCCGCTTGAAGCGCACCAGTTGCTGGACAATGCCGAGTGTGTTGCGTCTGCGGACACGGTTCAGGCGGTCATCAGCCGTTTGGCGGGCGAGATTAACGTCGCATTGGCAGAGGATTTCCCCTTGGTGCTGGCGGTGATGGGGGGTGCGGTGGTGTTTGCCGGACAACTCCTCCCGCGCCTGAACTTTCCGCTGGAATTCGATTACCTGCACGTGACGCGCTATCGGGGGAATACCAGCGGTGGCGAGATGGAATGGCGGGTGCTTCCGGGGAAGAACGTGACGGGGCGCAGCGTTCTGGTGCTGGACGACATCCTGGACGAGGGGGAAACGCTGGCGGCCATTCGCGACAAGCTCCTGCACATGGGCGCGGCGCGGATATGGTCGGCGGTGCTGACCGACAAGGACAACGGGCTGGACAAACCGGTCCGGGCCGATTTTGTAGGGCTGGATGTGCCCAACCGCTACGTGTTCGGCTGCGGCATGGACGCTTACGGGCTGTGGCGCAATCTGCCCGCCATTTACGCTTTGAAGGACAAATAAATCATATGTTGGGAATCATCGGCGGCACCGGGCTCACCCAGCTCGCCAATCTTGAAATCACCCACCGCCAGGTGGGGCGCACGCCTTACGGCGAACCTTCGGGCGCACTCACCTTTGGCCGCATCTGCGGGCAGGAGGTGATCTTTCTGGCGCGTCACGGCTACGGCCACACCATTCCGCCGCACGAGGTGAACTACCGCGCCAACATGTGGGCGCTGCGGGACCACGGCGTCGATCGCGTGGTGTCGGTGGCCACCGTCGGCGGCATTCATCCGGACATCATTCCCGGCACGCTGGTCATCCCCGACCAGATCATCGATTACACGCATGGCCGCGCCGCCACGTATTTTGTCGAAAGCGACAAGCCGGTCACCCATCTCGACTTCACCTTTCCCTATTGCGATGCCATGCGCGCCGCACTGCTGCAGGCCGCAGCCAGCGCCGGCATCAGCCTGCGCGACGGCGGCGTGTATGGGGCGGCGCAGGGGCCGCGCCTGGAAACGGCTGCAGAAATCAACCGCATGGAACGCGACGGCGCCGACATGGTGGGGATGACCGGCATGCCGGAAGCCTATCTGGCGCGCGAGCTGGCAGTTTGCTACGCGGCGGTGGGTGTGGTGGTCAACCATGCGGCCGGACGCGGTTTGTCGGCCGACGGTATCCAGATGGAGAAAATCCAGCCGGTGCTGGGCGAAGTGATGCTGCAGGTGCGGCATCTGCTCGAACAGCTGGTGACCAACGACGCCGCCGGGCTGCGCAAATCTTGAGCATGATGAAGCATGGCCGCATGAAGCTCTACCATGCCCTGCAGTCGCAAGGGTTTGGCACGCGCAAGGTCTGCGTGGCGCGCGTGCGGGCGGGCGAAGTCGCGGTCAACGGCGTGGTTTGCGAAGACCCCGAGGCCAAGGTCGACCCGGCTCAGCTCGAACTGACGCTCGATGGCGTCGCCTGGCCGTATCGGGAAAAAGCCTACGTGCTGATGCACAAGCCCGCCGGCTACGAATGCTCACACCACGCCAGCCACCATCCCAGCGTGTTTGCCCTGTTGCCGCCGCCGCTGGTGCAGCGCGGCGTGCAGTGCGTGGGGCGGCTCGATCAGGACAGCACCGGCCTGCTGCTGTTTTCCGACGACGGCCAGTTCATTCACCGCATGACCTCGCCGAAAAAAAACGTGGCCAAGGTTTACCGTGCCGTCTGCGCCGACCCGGTGAGCGACGCCATGCTGGACGCCCTGCGCAGCGGCGTGCAGCTCAACGACGAGCCTGCGCCGATTGCCGCGCTGGCGTGCGAGAGGCTCGACGAAACCGCGCTGCGCCTGACGCTGGCCGAGGGCAAATACCATCAGGTCAAGCGCATGATCGGCGCAACCGGCAACCGGGTGGTCAGTTTGCACCGCGAAGCCATCGGCAACTATGCCTTGCCCGCAGACCTGCCGCCCGGCGCCTGGCGCTGGCTCGAGGGCGGTGATCTGCAACAACTGGAGCAATCATGGCCATCCGCGATGTCCTGAAAATGGGCGACCCGCGCCTGCTGGAGCCGGCGCGCCCGGTGGAGGATTTTGCCTCGCTCGAACTGGCGCAACTGATTGTCGACATGCACGACACCATGCGCGCGCTCAACGGTGCCGGTCTGGCCGCGCCGCAAATCGGTGTCGGCCTGCAGGTGGTGATTTTCGAGGTCGATGCCAATCCGCGCTACCCGGACGCCGAAAGCGTGCCGTTCACGGTGCTGATCAATCCGCTGCTGACGCCCCTGTCCGCCGCCATTGAAGCGGGCTGGGAAGGCTGTCTGTCGGTGCCGGGCATGCGTGGGCTGGTGCCGCGCCACGCTGACTTGCGCTACCAGGGGCTTGACGCGGCGGGCCAGCCGATCGACCGCAGCGTGAGCGGTTTCCACGCCCGCGTGGTGCAGCACGAGGTTGACCATCTGCACGGCATTCTGTATCCGATGCGGATACGCGACCTGCGCGATTTCGGTTTCACCGAGACGCTTTTTCCGGGTCAAAACCTGCAGGACGACTGATCCCGCAACCCCGATCGCACCCCTTGCGATTGGGACGAGGCACAACCGGGCGTTCAGACGGCGTCGGGCTGGCCTGAGCGACAAGCCGGGACTGAGGATGAGGCTTGCTGGCGTTTTCGGGTTGCGGCCTGCCTAAAGTTGTCCCTGTCCTTGCCGCTAACTTGTAGCGTAACCGTGGGCGAGGTGCCCCGGAACAAGCAGCAAGGATAACAATGAGACCGGAAAAGCAGATCCAGCAAGTCCCGCGCCGCATCAACTACGCCGACCAGAGAATGGGCGAGGTGGCCGAACTCGACGGCATCGCCGCCCAGTTGATGGCCGTGCAGCGCGCGTGGAACGCCCCCAGCCGTGAACTTCACCTGATTGCCGCGCTGGCCGCCAGTCGTGCCGTGTGGCACGGCATTCAAAGCGCGCTGGCCGAAGGCGCGCTGGAGCTGCCGCCCGAAGTGCAGCACAACCTCCTGATTCTTTCGGTGTATGCCGACAGCAAAATCGGTGAATGCGAGCTCAGTCCCTGTGCCGATACGCTGGGCAGCCTGATCGCGCTGACCCATACGCTGGCGGGCAGTCTCCGCGAATGGCGGGAAGCGGCATGATGGCGCTTCGGTTTGTCCCGCCGGATCGGGACGTGTGCCTGGCCGGAACGCGGGTTGCCGCCGTGGACGTCGGCACAACGGTGCGCCCGGGCCGCGTCCGCAACCGCACCAAAACCGAGCCGGACGAAAAGGTCAAGAAGCCTGCTGACGGCGGTCGCAAGAAATCGCCGCCCGCCCGCAAGGCCCCGTCACGCGGCCGCTACGTCGACGAATACGCGCGTCCGCCCGGCTAGAAACCCCCGTCAACACGCTGTCCCCGTCACGACCGGGGCTGCGAAAAATGATAAGAACAAAACAAGAAAATGAAAACAATAATTGATTGGACGGCTGGTTTTTCCCGGGATAGGCACCTTTGCTCCCCGGCCTCCCTGGGTCTCTCATTTACGGATTATCCAGAGCGTGCTCGGCGCAGACCTGGCACGTCCCGGGCAGCACGCCCGGGCGTGGCCGGGCAGGCAGGATGCCTGACCCGGCCTTGCCGGGGGATGTCCGGCCTTGCCGGGATGTTTCCTGCCCAAAGCAAGATAGCGGCATAGGAATATGCCGCAGTATCGTTACACCGCGCTGTCGCAGAACGGGGCGCTTGTTGTGGGCGAGGGCGCTGCCGCCTCCCCCGAAGGCTTGAAAGCAGAACTCGAGAATCTTGGGCTGCGGGCGCAGCGCATTCGCGTCAAGCGCAGCCTGGCGCTGCTGTGGCGCAAAAGCGCGGTGCGGCCGGAAGATTTCTTGCAGTTCGTTCAGGAACTCATGGCGCTGATGCGGGCGGGGTTGCCCCTGCCGGACGTGCTGGCGCTGGCGGCCGATCGCCCGGCCAATCCGCAGCTTGGGCAAATCCTCGGCCGGGTGCTGAAGGACGTGCGGGAAGGAATGCTGTTCTCGCAAGCCTGCGCCAGTCATCCGGATATTTTCGACACGCTTTTCCTGGCCGCCTTGCGGACCGGCGAGAAAACCGGCGAATTGCCTGCCGTTCTCGCGCGTTACCAGGATTTCCTGCGGCGCCGGGTCGCGCTGCGAAAAAAGATTTCCCAGGCGCTGGCCTACCCGGCATTCCTACTGGTCACGCTGCTGACCATACTCGGCATCCTGTTTGCCTTTGTGATGCCGCGCTTCGTCTCGATGTATGCCAACTTCGATGCGCAACTGCCGGCGCCGACGCAATGGCTGCTGGCCGCGGTGGAGCACTTTCCGCTGATCGCCGCCGTGGGCATCGCGTTGGGCGCGCTCGCCTGGTCGAGTTGGCGCACCTATGCGGCAGCGCCTGGCGGCCG
>DASTEA010000041.1:0-2060 GCA_035710075.1 Thiobacillus sp. | reverse complement strand
CAGGACAGGACGTGGCTTGATGACAAGTGGGACATGACATTCTCCTGATTCAATTAATGAGTGAAAAGAGGTGTGCAGACATCTGTTTCTGTCTCAACGTCCGGGAAGCTTTTCCGGGATGGGGTCGCGCCCGCGGGGATGCTTGCCTGGCGCCTGCTTGTCAGGCTGCGGGCGGGCCGTGAGAAGCATTGTGCGTGAGTGGCGGGGACGCTAAAGTCGGAGACGGTTGCTTCCCCGCGTAGGAATCATCCTAAAATCGATGGGCGCATGCGCAGCCGCCCCGCTAATCGTCACCCATACCGGAAACGCTATGGATCCGCACCCATCAGGAGCATCGCCATGAACCCCTCGCTTTCTGTCGCCATCCAGGGCATGACCTGCGCCAGCTGCGCAGCGCGGGTTGAAAAAGTGCTCAAGCAGCTGCCGGGCGTGACCGATGCCGCAGTGAACATGGCGACCGAAACGGCAACGATTTCGGGCGAAACCGACCTGACGTCAGTGCAGCGCGCCATCGAAAAATCCGGCTTCAGCGTGCCGACCGAATCCTTAAGCTTCGACATCGCCGGCATGACCTGCGCGAGCTGTTCGGCGCGCGTCGAAAAAGCCCTGACCAAGGTACCCGGCGTGCTCGAGGCCAGCGTCAATCTGGCCACCGAGCAAGCGACGCTCAAGCTGGTGCAGGGCACGTCGGCCGCCACCCTGATCGCCGCAGTGGAACGCGCCGGCTTCGGTGCGCAGCTGCCCCAGGCGGCAAGCGCCGCCGTTCCGCTGCGCACCCTGCCCGACTGGTGGCCGGTGGCGCTGGCGATGGCACTGTCGCTGCCCTTGATCACCCCCATGCTGGCCAGCCTCGCCGGCGCGCACTGGATGCTGCCGGGCTGGCTGCAGCTGGCACTCGCAACGCCGGTGCAGTTCTGGCTCGGCGCGCGCTTTTATCGCGCCGGCTGGAAGGCGCTGCGCGCCGGCAGCGGCAACATGGACCTGCTGGTGGCGGTGGGCACCAGCGCGGCGTACGGATTGAGCGTGTACCTGCTGCTCACCCGCGCCGACCCCATGCACCTCTATTTCGAAGCCTCGGCGGTGGTGATCAGTCTGGTGCTGCTCGGCAAGTGGCTGGAAGCGCGCGCCAAGCACCAGACCACCGAAGCGATCCGCGCCCTGCAGGCCTTGCGTCCAACCGTCGCGCGGGTGCGTCTCGACGGCGTCGACCGCGACCTGCCGATCGACGCGATCCGAGTCGGCGACCTGGTGGTGATCCGTCCCGGCGAGCGGGTTCCGGTGGACGGTGAAGTGATCGAAGGCGAAAGCCAGATCGACGAATCCATGCTCACCGGCGAATCCATGCCGGTCGACAAGCAGGCGGGCGATGCGGTGACCGGCGGCGCGATCAACGCACACGGCGTGCTGGTCGCGCGCACCACGGCAGTAGGTGGCGAGACCACCCTGGCGCGGATCATCCGCCTTGTCGAGAACGCGCAGGCCGCCAAGGCGCCGATCCAGCGGCTGGTGGACAAGGTCAGCGCGGTGTTCGTGCCGGTGGTGATGGTGATTGCACTGGTGACCTTCATCGGCTGGTGGGTGCTGGGCGGCAGCGCCGAAGTCGCCATCCTCAACGCGGTGGCGGTGCTGGTGATCGCCTGTCCGTGCGCGCTCGGGCTTGCCACCCCCACCGCGATCATGGCGGGCACCGGCGTCGCCGCGCGCCACGGTATTTTGATCAAGGACGCCGAAGCGCTGGAACTGGCGCACCGGATCACCACCGTGGTGTTCGACAAAACCGGGACGCTCACCGACGGCGCGCCGCATGTGGCGGCCTGCGTGGCGGCGGACGGCTTTGATCGGAATGAAATCCTGGCGATCGCCGCCGGTCTGCAGGCGGGCAGCGAACATCCGCTGGCGCGCGCGGTGCTGGCCGCGGCCGCAGCGGCTTCCGTCACGCCGCGCGCCGCGCGGGCGCAGCAGGCGCTGCCGGGGCGCGGCATTGTCAGCGAGGTGGCGGATGAGCGTTATTGGCTGGGCAACCAACGGCTGATGGCTGAAAACGGCATCGACACCGCTGC
>DASTEA010000040.1:0-4240 GCA_035710075.1 Thiobacillus sp. | reverse complement strand
TGCGGGCAGCATCCACCAGCCGGCGCGCAGCAGCGCAAGCGCCAGTCCGAGCAGCAGGGTGACGGCCAGGCTCAACAGCGCGAGCCGAATGCCGCTCACGGTGACGCCGGCCACGGCGCGCGCGAGGCTGATCGATGCCGCCGCGAGAAAGACCGCGAAGCCGCCGCCGAGCAGGGCGATGGCGATGCCGAAAGCGAGCGGCGCGGCCGTCAGGAAACCCGTCATCAAGGCGATGCTTCCCAGCGTGAGCGAAACGTGACTGAACCAGGCGACGAAGCGGGGCGCTGGCAGGAACGCGCCCGCCACCACCGGCAGCATCTGCAGCAGCGCGCCCGCCATCACCATGGCGAGGAAGCCCAGCGTCAAGGCGTGGGCGAGGGCGAGCGCCTGCGGCGTCCAGCGCGAGGCCAGCGCGTCGGGTGCCCACACAATCAGGCCCGCAGCGGCCAGCAGAAACAGCGGGGCGGTGAGAAAGAAGCGCAGCGGCAGCGCAAACGGCGGCGCCTGTTCGAAGGAGAGGCCGGTCTGCGTGCTCATTGCGCGGCCCGCTTTAGCGGTCTTCGCCTGACGGGCGGATCAGGATGACGTAGCTGCCGTCGGCTGCCATCTGCGTGGCGTGGCGATAGCCCCGTTCGGCGAGCAGCGCGTAGAGCGGAAACGGTTCGCGGTGCAGCAGCAGCCGGATCGACTGGCCGGGGCGCAGCAGGGCCAGCGCCTGCAACACCTTTTCCATCGGCTGCGGCGGCTCCAGCCAGCGCGCGTCGACGAGGATTTCGTCAGTCGGCGGCATGCGAATCGCTACGGCGCCGCGTCCTGTGCGGTCACGGCTTCCATGGCACGGATCAGGCTGTCGCGTTCGCCGCCCAGCACCTTGTCCGACATGGGATAGAGCATGTTCTCCTCCTTCAGGTTGTGCTGCTGCATCAGCATGTTGAGCGTTTCCGACAGGCCGAGATAGCGCTTTTGATCGGCGCTCGCCACGGCGCCCGCCATTTCCTGCAGCAGGCCGCGCATCTGCGCGTGCTCCGAGCGCATGACTTCGGTCGGCCCCATGCTCATTCCGGTGCGGGCTTCGAAGGCGGGGAACAGCACCGCTTCCTCCATCGCCAGGTGGTGCGCCATCGCCGCCTGAAAACGCGCGAACAGGCTGCGCGCGCTGTCCCAGTTATTTTGCGCCGCGGCAGCTTCGGCGGATGCGAACAAATCGTCGCAGGTGCGGTGGTCGCTGCCCAGAAAATCCACAATCGTGCCCATCGGTTTCCCCCGTGTTTGCTGAGACGCCAGTGTATCAGGACAAGAGAACCCTAAAATCACCTTGATATTTTATCTACATGTTGTATGGTTGATTCGTGGTCAACACAAAATGTAGATAAACGAGGAGATGACGATGGCAGACGTGGGGATGGGTACTGTGGTGTCGATGTTGCCGCGCGAGGTGGTCAAGCGCGACGGCCAGCGGGCGGATTTCGATGCGGCGAAGATTCGCTCGGCGCTGTTGCGCGCAGGGCAGGCCAGCGGCGAATTCGGCGAGGCCGAGGCGGATTTGCTGACCGCCCAGGTGGCGAAGGTGCTGATCCACAGCTTCCGCGGTTCGCCCCCGGAAATCGAGCGCATCCAGGACGTGGTCGAGCAGAGCCTGATTGCGGCCAACCACCTCGCCACCGCGCGCGCCTACATCGTCTACCGCGAGACGCACAAGAAGCTGCGCCAGGACCGCAAGACCGTGGTCGACGTCGAATCGTCGATCAACGAGTACCTGTCGCGCCAGGACTGGCGGGTCAACGCCAACGCCAACCAGGGCTACAGCTTGGGCGGGCTGATCCTCAACGTGTCGGGCAAGGTGGTGGCCAACTACTGGCTCAACCACGTCTATTCGCCCGAGCTCGGCGAAGCGCATCGCGACGGTTCGCTGCACGTCCACGACCTCGACATGCTGGCGGGCTACTGCGCCGGCTGGTCGCTGCGCACCCTGCTGCACGAAGGCTTGAACGGGGTGCCGGGCAAGGTCGAGGCGGGGCCGCCCAAGCACATGTCCTCGGCGGTCGGCCAGATCGTCAACTTCCTCGGCACGCTGCAGAACGAATGGGCCGGCGCGCAGGCCTTTTCCTCGTTCGACACCTACATGGCGCCGTTCATCCGCAACGACGGCATGCGCTACGAAGAGGTGCGCCAGTGCATCCAGGAACTGATCTACAACCTCAACGTGCCGTCGCGCTGGGGCACGCAGACGCCGTTCACCAACCTCACCTTCGACTGGACCTGCCCGGAGGACCTGCGCGAACAGGTGCCGGTGATCGGCGGCAAGGAAATGCCCTTCACCTACGGCGATCTGCAGGTCGAGATGGACATGATCAACCGCGCCTACATCGAGGTGATGACCACCGGCGACGCCAAGGGGCGCGTGTTCACCTTCCCCATTCCCACCTACAACATGACGCCGGATTTTCCCTGGGAGTCGGAAAACGCCGAGCGGCTGTTCGCCATGACCGCGCGCTACGGCCTGCCGTACTTCCAGAACTTCATCAATTCCGACCTCGAGCCGAACATGGTGCGCTCGATGTGCTGCCGCCTGCAGCTCGACCTGCGCGAACTCCTGAAGCGCGGCAACGGCCTGTTCGGCTCGGCCGAGCAGACCGGCTCGGTCGGCGTGGTGACGGTCAACTGCGCGCGCCTCGGCTACGAGTACGAGGGCGACGAAGCCGGCCTCTTGCGCCGCCTCGATGCGCTGCTCGACATGGCGCGCAACGGCCTCGAAATCAAGCGCAAGGAAATCCAGCGCCTGATGGACAACGGCCTCTTCCCCTACACCAAGCGCTACCTCGGCACGCTGCGCAACCACTTCTCGACCATCGGCGTCAACGGCGTCAACGAGATGATCCGCAACTTCAGCGATGACGCGCACGACATCACCAGCGAGTGGGGCCACGAATTCGCGGTGCGCCTGCTCGACCACATCCGCGGCCGCATCGCCGCCTTCCAGGAAGAAACCGGTCACATGTACAACCTGGAAGCCACGCCGGCCGAGGGCACCACCTACCGCTTCGCCAAGGAGGACGCCAAGCGCTACCCGGAAATCCTGCAGGCGGGCACGCCGGATGCGCCGTACTACACCAACTCGACGCAGCTGCCGGTGGGCTACACCGACGACGCCTTCGAAGCGCTGGAGCTGCAGGACGACCTGCAGCGCAAGTACACCGGCGGCACCGTGCTGCACCTCTACATGTCGGAGAACATTTCCTCGACCGACGCCTGCCGCAACCTGGTTCGCCGCGCGCTGGAGCGCTTCCACCTGCCCTACATCACCATCACGCCCACCTTTTCAATCTGCCCCAAACACGGCTACCTCGCCGGCGAGCACGAGTTCTGCCCCACGTGCGACGAGGAAGCCCTGTCCCGTAAACGCGCTGTGAACGCCTGACCCCCAAGGAGACCGAAATGAATGACATGACTGTTCCGACCCAAGCCCTGACCGCGGCCGCACTGAAGGACGAGGAGCGTACCCGCTGCGAAGTGTGGACCCGCGTGATGGGCTATCACCGTCCGGTGACGAGCTTCAACAAGGGCAAGAAGAGCGAGCATCGCGAGCGGCGCCACTTCGTCGAGAGCCGTTGCCGGCTGGGATGACCCTGTCGCGCCCACGATCATGACGCTACGCCAACCTTTATGACGCTGCGCGTGGGCGGCCTGACGCCGCTTTCCACCAGCGACTGGCCAGGCATGCTGGCTGCGGTGGTGTTCTGCCAGGGCTGTCCCTGGCGTTGCGGCTATTGCCACAATCCCGACCTGATCCCCGCGCGCGGCGACAACGAAATCCCCTGGGAGGACGTGCTGGCGTTCCTGCGCCGCCGTCAGGGATTGCTCGACGGCGTGGTGTTTTCGGGCGGCGAGCCGACTTCCCAGGCGGGACTGCTGGACGCCATGCGCGAGGTGCGCGCGCTCGGGTTCAAGATCGGCCTGCACACCGGCGGCATGTATCCGCAGCGGCTGGCGGCGGTGCTGCCGCTGGTCGACTGGGTGGGGCTGGACGTGAAGGCGCCGTTTGCGGATTACCCGCGCGTCACCGGCGTGGCCGGCAGCGGCGAGCGGGCGCATGCCGGCCTGCGGGAAGTGGTGGCCTCGGGCGTCGCGCATGAAGTCCGCACCACGGTGCATCCGGCGCTCTTGGCCGATGCGGAGGTGGTCGGCCTCGCGCATGATCTGGCCGCGCGCGGGGTGAAGCACTACGTCATCCAGGCTTTCC
>DASTEA010000039.1:0-3907 GCA_035710075.1 Thiobacillus sp. | reverse complement strand
AAATGGCGTTACGACTGGCACCCCGCGCCGGGCTCGGACGAGGCCCGGCTATACAACGACTTTCTAACCGCGCGCGAGTGGGTCTGAATCATGCATAAAATCCCGCGTCGCATCCTCATCGGCCTTGGCATCCTGCTGCTGGTCATCGTGCTGGTCGGGCTCATTGCCTGGGAATTTCTGTCGTCGGCGCTGGAAGCGCAATATCTCGCCAATGCGGCGCAGAAGATGACCTGGCAGATCCGCCCGGGGCCGTCCGAGCGCATTCGCTACGCCGGCCAGGGGCCGTATGACGTGCGCCTCGGCTACAGCAAGCTGCCGGACTATCTGGAACGGCTTGAGCAGGGGGGCTGGCAGATCGACCAGCAGGCCAACATCAGTGTGCGGATGGCGCGGACGGCCGACCTCGGCCTGTTCCTGCCCTATCACGAAAAGGACCAGGCCGGCCTCAGCCTGCTCGACAGCGACGGCAAGCCGCTGCACCAGGCGAAATACCCGACGCGCGTTTACCGCCGCTTTGAGGAGATCCCGGCTGTTCTGGTGAACGCGCTGCTCCACATCGAGAACCGCGAGTTGCTGACCGAGCAGTACCCCACCCGCAACCCGGCGGTGGAATGGGACCGTCTGGCGCAGGCCGTGCTCGAAAAGGGGGTCAGCCTGGTCGACCGCAATCGCAACGTGCCGGGCGGCAGCACCCTGCCGACGCAGATCGAGAAATACCGCCATTCTCCCGAGGGCCTCACCGCCGGCATGGGCGAAAAACTGCGGCAGATGGGCACCGCCAGCCTGCGCGCCTATCTGAACGGCACCAACACCCTTGAAATGCGGCGCGAAACCGTGACCGCCTATATCAACACCGTGCCGCTGTCGGCGGCGCCGCGCTATGGCGAAGTCAACGGCATCGGCGACGGTCTGTGGGCGTGGTACGGCCTCGACTTCGCCGAAGTCAACCGCACCCTGGCAAAGTCCCCGCGCGGCAAGGACGCCGCCTATGCCGGCATGCTGAAGCACGCGCTGTCGCTGATCGTCGCCCAACGCCGCCCCTCGTATTACCTCGCCGCCAACCGCAAGGCGCTGGATGCGCTGACCGACGACCACCTCGATCTGCTGGCCAACGCCGGGCTGATTCCGCGCGAGTTGGCCGATCAGGCCAAGCAGGTCGAGTTGCGCACGACCAGTCAGCGCGTCGACCCGCCGCCGCCACGCTTTGTCGACCAGAAAGCCGCCAATGCGCAGCGCATTCGCGTCGCCGCGCTGCTGGGCGAACCGCGCCTGTACGACCTCGACCGGCTCGATCTGCAGGTCGACACCACCATCAACCAGCCGGCGCAAAAAATCGTCAGCGCCTATCTGCAAAGTCTGGCCAAGCCCGAAGCCGCCGCCGCGTCGGGCCTGTTCGGGCATCGCCTGCTGCAGCCGGGAAACCCGCTGGCCAAGGTGATCTACAGCTTCACGCTGTACGAAAAAACGCCGGCCGGCAATCTGCTGCGGATCCAGGCCGACAACCTCAACCAGCCGTTCGACATCAACAGCCAGGCGCGCCTCGACCTCGGTTCCACCGCCAAGCTGCGAACCCTGGTGACCTATCTGGAAATCATCGCGCGGCTGCACGCCGAATATCGGCCGCTCGACGCCGCAACACTGCGGCAAAAGGCGCAGCCGCAACGCGACGTGCTGGCGCAGTGGGTGGCCGCGCGCCTGCTGAGCCAGCCCGGCATCCAGCTGGGCGATCTGCTCAATGCTGCAATGAGCCGTCAGTATTCCGCCTCGCCGGAAACCTTCTTCACCGGCGGCGGCCTGCACAACTTCGCCAACTTCGACGTCAAGGACAACGGCCGCGTGATGGACGTGTGGGAGGCCACCCGCAATTCGGTCAACCTGGTGTACATCCGCATCATGCGCGACATCGTCCGCCATTACGCCAGCAGCAGCCCGGGGGCGGCGGCGCGCATCATGGACGACGCCAGCAATCCGCTGCGGGAAACCTATCTTGCCCGCTTCGTCGACCAGGAAGGCCGCGTCTTCACCAACCGGTTTTACCAGCGCCACAAGAAACTCACGCCAGCGCAAATGGCCGAAGACCTGTATGCGCGCACCCGGCTCAATCCGCGCCGTTTCACCTCGGTGTTCCGCTATCTGGAGCCGCAGGCCGATTTCAATGCCTTTACCGCCGCCCTGCATAAGCAGGTTCCCGCCAGCAGCAGTCTCGGCCAGAAAGCGCTCGAATCGCTGTACCAGACCTATGCGCCGGATGCCTACAGCCTGACCGACCGCGGCTATATCGCGCAGATCCACCCGCTCGAGCTGTGGCTGGTCAAGACCCTGCGCGCAGCGCCGAAAACCAACCTCGGCGCCTTGTATGAGTCCGGCGCGGGGGTGCGCCTCGAGGTCTACGAATGGCTGTTCAACACCAGCCGCAAGAATGCGCAGGACATCCGCATCCAGTCGCTGCTCGAAGTCGAGGCCTTCGACCGCTTGCTGGTCGACTGGAAGCGCCTCGGCTACCCCTTCGACAACATCACGCCGTCCTACGCCACCGCGATCGGCAGTTCCGGCGACCGGCCCGCGGCGCTGGCCGAGCTGATGAGCATCCTGGTCAACGACGGGGTGCGCGCGCCGATGGCGAGCCTGAGCGGCCTCCACTTCGCCGCCAACACACCGTATGACACGCGGCTGTCGCCCAAACCGCCCAAGGGCGAGCGCCTGATGCCCGCCGAAGTCGCGCAGACGGTGCGCCGGGTGCTGGCCCAGGTGGTGGAATCCGGCACTGCCGTCCGGCTGGCCGGCGCGCTCAAGGACTCAGCCGGCCAGCCACTCACCATGGGCGGCAAGACCGGCACCGGCGACCACCGCTTCGAACGCTACGGCAAGGGCGGGCAGCTGATCCAATCGCGCGTGGTCGACCGCACCGCCACCTTCGTGTTCTATCTGGGCGACAGCCACTTCGGCACGCTGACCGCACTGGTTCAGGGTGAGCAGGCCGGCCAGTTCGGCTTCACCAGTTCGCTCACCGCGCAGATGCTGAAAACCTTGTTGCCGCAACTGCAGCCGCATCTGGATCTGCGGACGCCGGCGCCGCCCAAGGCCGCAACCGAAGCGACGGTGCCCGCGGCAGAACCGGCGCCGGCTGTCCCGCCGCCCGCCACGCGCCAGCCGGCGAAGGAAAAGCCCGACGGATCGACGAGCCAGGCCGACCCCGTGGTCAAACAGCCGGCGCCGGTTCAGGGCGGTTTCCCCGAGGATCTTGAACCTAGCGTGGTGCTGCCGGTCCCACCTACGCCCGAGCCCGCGCTTCCCGCGCAGTGATGCCGGGTGGGATTGGATACAAATCGGATATGCTGAACGACTGAGTTCTTATCATTGCCATGAATGACATTCATCCGCTGATCCAGCACACCGTCACCGAAGCCGGCAACGACAGCATCCCGGCGTTGCGGGTGCTATCGGAAATCACCACCAGCCTGTCCTCCGACGCCAATGTCGAGCAGTTGCTGGGGCGATTCCTGTCGACCATGATCCGCCTGGCCGGCGCACAGGCGGGCGCGGTGCGCGTCATCACCGACGACCGCACCCACCTGCGGCTGATCGGCTCGGTGGGGCTGCCGCCCGAACTGGTCGAGCACGAAAGCATGGTCAGTGTCGATTGCGGCGTGTGCGGCAAGGCCGCGCGCGAGGTGACGGTGAGCAGCTGGAGCAACGTCGCCTATTGCAAGCGCCAGGCCAACGACGCCTATTTCAGCGACACCTGCAACACCGTGGTGGCGGTTCCGCTGATGCACAAGAACCAGGTCATGGGCGTCTACAACCTGTTCATGGAAGAAGGCAAGGCCGTCCCCGAGGATGTTCGCCTGCTGTTCCGCTCGATCAGCGAGCACCTCGGGATCGCGCTGGAAAACGCGCGGCTGACGCG
>DASTEA010000038.1:0-6523 GCA_035710075.1 Thiobacillus sp. | reverse complement strand
GAAGGAGTTGCCTCCATCCACGACCAGATCACCCGGCGCCAGCATCGGCCGCAAGGCTTGCAGCGTCGCTTCCGTTGCGTCGCCGGCAGGCAGCATCAGCCACACGATGCGCGGCGCGGCGAGTGCGTCGACCAGGGCCTGCAGGCTTTCACAGGCGAGATGGCCCGTCTCTTCAGCCAGGCTTTGCGTCACGTCAAAGCTGCGGTTGAACAGCGCAATCTGCGCGCCCTTGCGCGCCAGCCGCCGCGCCATGTTGCCGCCCATGCGACCCAGTCCGACGATGCCGAATTCCATGCTTGACTCCTAAAAATGAATGCCTGGCTGGCGCAGCAATCGTGCCAGCAATGAACACGTGATAGCACACGAGATGATGGGCGAGTTGTGCATGCGTGCTCCCTGTCGGCGCAAGATGCACCCGATCAGGCCAGCAAACCCGGAAACAGCTTGCCCAGACCGCTCGCGATCATCTCGACCGAAATCGCCGCGATGATCAGGCCCATCAAGCGCGTGACGACGTGAATCCCGGTTTTCCCCAGCCGCCGCGCAATCATCGGCGCGGCACGAAACGCCAGCCACACCGACAAGGCCACCAACGCCACCGGGATCAGCAGCATGCTCTGGTGCAAAACATTTCCCTGCGCCGCGCCCGCCGCCACGATCACATGGGTGATCGCGCCGGGCCCGGCCAACAGCGGCACCCCCAGCGGCACCACGCCGACCGAATCCTTCTCTTCCGCCTCCACCGCCTCGTCCTGCGTTTGCCGCTGCGGGCTGACGTGCGCCTCCACCATCGACAAGGCCAGCAACAGCAGCAGCAGGCCGCCCGCCACCGAAAAGGCGGCGAGACGGATACCGAAAAACATGAGCAGGGGCTCGCCGGCAAAGGTGAACAGCGTCAGCACGCCGAGCACCGTCAGTGCCGCAATCCGTGCGGCTGCGCGGCTCTGCGCAAGCGTGTAGCCCGTGGTGGCCATGAGAAAAATCGGGATGACGCCGACCGGGTCGACGATGGCGAACAGCGCGAATGCAGATTTGACGAGGGCAAGGATGTCCATGAACACATCATAGCCGCGAGGCGCTGCGAGTTAAGCCCGGCGAAACACCAGATCCCAAACGCCGTGGCCAAGCCTCAACCCGCGCTGCTCGAACTTGGTGAGCGGGCGGGTGTCGGGACGCGGGGCGTAATCCGCCACTGTGTTGGCCAGCAGTGGCTCGGCGGAGAGAACCACGAGCATCTGCTCGGCGTAGTCCTGCCAGTCGGTCGCCAGATGGATGTAGCCGCCCGGCTGAATGCGGCTGGCCAGCAGGCTCACCAGCGGCGGCTGGATCAGGCGGCGCTTGTGGTGGCGCTTCTTGTGCCAGGGATCGGGAAAGAAGATATGGATGCCGGCGAGGCGGGCCGGCGCCAGCATGTGGGTCAGCACTTCGACCGCGTCGTGCTGGATGACGCGCACATTGGTGAGGCCGCGCTCGCCGAGCTGCTTCAGCAGCGCGCCGACGCCTGGCGTATGGACTTCGACGCCGAGGTAGTCATTTTCCGGATGGGCGGCGGCAATCTCGGCCAGCCCTTCACCCATGCCGAAACCGATTTCAAGAATGCGTGGCGCGGCACGCCCGAAGACGGCGTCGAGATCGAGCAGCACGGGCTGGTAAGGCAGCATGAACTGCGGCCCGATTTCCGCCAGCGCACGCGCCTGGCCGGAGCCGACGCGCCCGGCGCGCAGCACATAGGAACGGATGCGCGGATGCGCGCCGGAATCTGCTGTCATCGTTTTACTTGCTACCGGTAATGAGGCCGCTGGTGGGCGAACTGGGGCTGGCCTTGTAGATCTTCTTCGGCATGCGACCGGCGAGGAACGCCTCGCGGCCAGCTTCCACCGCCTTTTTCATCGCCGACGCCATCAGCACCGGGTTGCCGGCGCCTGCAATCGCGGTATTCATCAGCACGGCGTCGCAGCCGAGCTCCATCGCGATGGTGGCATCGCTGGCGGTGCCGACGCCGGCGTCGACGATCACCGGCACCGAAAGGCGGTCGATGATGATCTGCAAATTCCAGGGGTTCAAAATGCCCATGCCGGAGCCGATCAGGCTCGCCAGCGGCATCACCGCGACGCAGCCGATGTCTTCCAGCTGTTTCGCGGCGATGGGGTCGTCCGAGGTGTAGACCATCACCTGGAAGCCGTCCTTCACCAGCACCTCGGCGGCCTTGATCGTTTCGGCGACGTTGGGGTACAGCGATTCGGCGTCGCCCAGCACCTCGAGCTTGACCAGGGAATGGCCGTCCAGCAGTTCGCGCGCCAGGCGCAGCGTGCGGATGGCGTCGTCCGCTGTATAGCAGCCGGCGGTATTGGGCAGGTAGGTGTATTTCGACGGCGGCAGCGCATCGAGCAGGCTGGGCTGGCCGGCATCCTGGCCGATGTTGGTGCGGCGGATGGCGACAGTGACGATCTCGGCGCCAGAGGCTTCGACCGCGAGGCGCGTCTGCTCAAAGTCCCGGTACTTGCCGGTGCCGACCAGCAACCGGGAAGCATAGGATTTTCCGGCGATGACGAGAGGGTTCATAAGTTCAGGTAAGGCGTAAAAGGTGAAGGTAAGGAGAATGGAATGAGACCCGAAGGGTAAAGGCCCGAGCTGCGCACTTCAGCCCCGACACCTCACGCCAATCAGCCGCCGCCGACCGCGACGACGATTTCCAGGCGATCGCCACTGGCCAGCGCGGTGCTGGCATGCTGGCTGCGCGGGACGATCTCGCCATTTTTTTCGATGGCGATGCGTTTTCCCGCCAGATCCAGCGACTCGATCAGTTGGCTCAGGGTAAGCGGCGCAGGAAAGCTACGGGGTTCGCCATTGATGAATAGTTCAATCACAAATCGCTTCTTCTATCCGGGGAGCATAAGTTTCAGTATCATGCCGGATTCTACCCTGAAGCACCCTGAAGGGCATGAAGGCACAAGCACTCTAGAAGGGTACAAGTACCGCGCGGGCGTCGTATAGTGGCATTACCTGAGCTTCCCAAGCTCATGAGGAGGGTTCGATTCCCTTCGCCCGCTCCACACGCTGTTTGCAGACATGATGTCTGGCTGGCCGCAGTTCAATAATTTGCTCCCCCATGGCCGTTGATTGCAACCAGGCCATGAATACCCGCCCCCCTGCCGTTTCGCGAAGCCGGTAAACACATGACGCACGCGCTGGCGAGCGGTTCGCGGCTGAGATGCGTGCTGGCAGCGCATCCATTTCCGCCGCCGGCAAAGCCCTGCTGCGCCTTAAGATGCGCCTCTCGGCCCGGCGTGGCTGAGGGTTTCAATCCGGACGCTCAAGTTTCCCCGCCCTCGGCCGATAAATGGGTTGTGCGGTTGTGCGTCAGCGCCACAAGCGCCGCCACCGAACAGGGCAACTGCCGCAAGACAGGCGCAAATCCTGCCTCAATCCCCTAGCGGGCAGCCGAGACAGCGGGGCGGCCGGCAGCATCCCGGTCACGCGCGTCGTCCCGTTCCCTGGACAGCCAACCGCCGATACCGCGAGGTGATCCCATGGAGCGCGAAATGCCAGACAATTCAGTCGTAGTTAACCTCAATCAGTTCGAGCGTGCGCGCCGCGCACAGGTCTCCGCCGAGACTCTGTCCGTTCTGTACGGCTGCCGTGACTTGTTGATCGAAGGCGCGACCCGTGTGCTGACCCGGCAAACCGAAGCAATGGAAAACACCCTGTTGGCCATGGCAGATCGTTCGCCGCTGTTGGATACGCGCAATTCGTATTACAACGCCCAGCGTGCCCTCAACACACGGGCCAATGAATTGCTGAGCGCCTGCAAGGACGCCTATTGTCAGACTTTCAACGATTTTGCCCATCACAGCGAAAAGCCCGCCGGCGCCGAACTGCCTGAGCTGTCCCTGGTGGACGACCAGGATTTTGAAATCACACTGGTGATCGACAAAGCCACCTCACGACTACGTTACAACTGCGCCGAAGAACTGGTCGCCCTGGATGCCCGCATCGCCCATCTGCTGGGCCGCTCAGACCTGTCCGAAAACGACGGTCCGCTCGGCCCGCGTGTGTTGTGCAAAGCGCTTCTGGCTGGCATTGCCGGCATGCGGCTGGCGCAAAATGTACAGATCGTGCTGTTGAACCAGTTTGACCTGGTGCTGACCACCGAACTCGCGCATATCTACCAGTCCATCAACCTTCACCTGATCGATCGCGGCATCCTGCCCGACCTCAAGATCGGAGCGAAAAGCCGGTCGCAAGACACCGCCGCCAAGAATAGCCCCGCGTCAGCCGTCCCCGCTCCTGCCATGCAGGGGCAGACGGGCGGCGATATGTTCAGGCTGTTCGAACAGCTGGCGAACGCGGGCGCGGCCATGGCAGGAGCAGGCGGCGCGGCCGTGGCAGGAGCGGGCGGCGCGTCGGCGGACTTGGCAGGATTTTGCCTACTCGACTCACTCGGCCAGCTGCAATCCGGCGCCATGACGCTGCCCGGTGGCGCCCGCTTCGAGCTGCCCCTGCTGGAAGCCGCCACCATCCGTAACGTGCTGCGCAGCTTGCAGCAAAGCCCTCTCATGCGATCGGCAAGTCCGCTCGACGCGGTTTTGGTGGACGCCGTGGCGATGCTGTTCGACGTGGTGTTCGACGAGTCCTGCATCCCCGATCGCCTCAAGGCGCAAATCGGGCGCCTGCAGATTCCGGTGCTGAAGGCGGCGATGCTGGACCGCAACTTTTTTTCGCAATCGAATCATCCGGTCCGCCGCATGCTGGATGCGATCGCCACGCTGGCCGTCCACCTGCCCGACAACGAGGCAGGCAATGCGCGGCTGGAAGCCATTTCGCAAGTGGTCAGCCGGGTGCTCGACAGTTTCGAACAGGACATCGCCGTATTCGATTCCGCCGCCGCGGAACTGGAAGCGATGGGCAGCCTGCTGGAAGAATTCGTTGAAGCCAGCCTGCAGCAGGACATCACCCAGATCAAGCAGTCCGAGCGCGCCGAACTCGCGCCGGTGGTCGTGCACGACGTCATCAGGCGTACGCTCAAGGAGCAGCCGGTGGTGGACGCACTGCGTGAGTTTCTGCGGCGCGATTGGGCCCAACTGCTGACCCAGGATTATGTCAACGAGGGCGAGCAGGGCGCGCATTTCAACAACCATGTCGAAACCATGCGCGAACTGGTATGGAGCGTGCAGCCCAAGGCCGACATGGACGCGCGGCTGATGCTGGTGCGCATTCTCCCCGGATTGCTGAAACGGCTGCGCGAAGGCGTGGCAGAAATCGATCTGCCGCAAAATCTCTGCGACCGTTTCTTTGCCACCCTGGTCATCCTGCACGCCAACGCGGTGCGCCCCAATGCCCAGCCGGTGCCGCTGCCCGACATCACGCCGGAAGAAATCGAGGAACTGGCGCCCGCCCCGGCAGCTGTTGAGGCCGTCCCGACAGAACCCGCAGCCGAAGTGGAAGATGAATTCACCCTGCGTGCCCGCGCCTTGAACAGGGGCGACTGGGTGGAATTCCACTACGACGATGGCACCTTCCGCTGGGCACGGCTGGGTTGGGCCAGCGGCATCAAGAACACCTATTTGTTTTCGGACCAGGACGGAATGAACAGTTTCTCCATCGCGCTGCATCGCCTGGCCGACAAGCTGCGCCGTGGCGAAGCGGTACTGATCGAGCGCAAGTCCATCACCGAATCGGCGTTCGGCAAGCTGATGAATCTGTTCCGCCAGAAGCTCGGCAACGCCTGAGAGCGCGCAGCCACGGCCTCCTCCTCGCGGGGCAACCGCGGCCCGCCCCTTGCGGGTAATCCGGCACCCATTGATTCACCCACCCGCCCCGGCTACCCTGCCGGAGTGAAATCATTTGCCTCCCGCATCATCTGCTGGCAACAGCAGCATGGCCGCCATACTTTGCCTTGGCAGGCTACCCGTGACCCTTACCGCATCTGGCTGTCTGAAATCATGCTGCAGCAGACCCAGGTGGCCACGGTCATCCCCTACTTCGAGCGTTTTGTCGCGCGGTTTCCCGATCTGCCCGCCCTTGCTGCCGCACACGAGGACGCGGTGCTCGCGCTGTGGAGCGGGCTCGGCTACTACAGCCGCGCGCGCAATCTGCACGCTGCTGCACGAACCATCGTTGCCGACCATGATGGAAAATTTCCGAGCAGCATTGACGCCATCGAGCAGCTGCCAGGCGTCGGGCGATCCACTGCCGCCGCAGTGGCGGCGCTGGCATTCGGCCAGCGCTGCGCCATTCTGGACGGCAACGTCAAACGCGTGCTGGCGCGCCACGGCGGGATTGCCGGCTGGCCCGGCGACAAGAAAGTCGAGACGGCGCTGTGGCAACTGGCCGAGTCGCATCTGCCGCGCACGGCCATCGAGGGCTATACCCAGGGCATGATGGACCTGGGCGCGATCGTCTGCACGCGCAGACAGCCCGCCTGCTCCAGCTGCGCAGTCAACGCCGATTGCGTCGCACGCATGCAGCATCGAACCGCCGAATTGCCCACCCCGCGCCCCAAAAAAATCCTGCCCGAAAGACA
>DASTEA010000037.1:0-11299 GCA_035710075.1 Thiobacillus sp. | reverse complement strand
ACACCGCCACCTTCCTGCAGGGCCAGCTCACCAACGACGTGCGCGCACTGTACACCGACAGCGCGCAGTGGAACGGCTATTGCAGCCCCAAGGGGCGTCTGCTCGGCAATTTCCTGGCATGGCGGCAGGATGAGGATTATTGCCTGCAGCTCTCGGGCGACATTCTTCCCGGCGTGCTGAAGCGCCTGTCCATGTTCATCCTGCGCGCCAAGGTTCAGGGGCGCGATGCCAGCAACGAAAACGTGCGTCTGGTCGTTGCCGGCAAGCAGGCGCTGGCGACGGTGACCGCCGTGATGGGCGCCGTACCGGAAGCCGCGATGCGCTCGGTCGCCGGCGCGGCCGGCCAAGTGATCCGCCTAGGCGACGACAAGTTCGTGCTGTCGATCGCGCCCGAACGTGCCGCCGCCGCTTGGCAGGCGCTGCGCCAGTCGGCCACCCCGGTGGGAGCCCCGGTGTGGGACTGGCTGCGGCTCAACGCCGGCATTCCGATGATCGTCGCCGCCACCCAGGAGCAGTTCGTGCCGCAGATGGTCAACCTCGAAGTCATCGGCGGGGTCAGTTTCCAGAAGGGCTGCTACCCGGGCCAGGAAATCGTCGCGCGCAGCCAGTATCTGGGCAAGCTCAAGCGCCGCATGTTTTTGGCGCATGTGGATGCCGAAGCCGCACCGGGCGACCCTTTGTACAGCCCCGACATGGACGGCCAGGCCACCGGCACCGTGGTCAATGCAGCGCCGGCACCGACCGGCGGCTTCGATGTGCTGGCCGTCGCCCAGGTCGAAAGCGCGAACACGCAGACCCTGCATCTGAAAGCCGCCGACGGCGCGGCCTTGACCCTGAAGCCCCTGCCCTACGCGCTGCCCGAATAGGTGAGGAGCGCCTATGTCTATTACCGCATCGACCCTGGGCAGGCCGGCCTCGCTGCCGCGCGGATCGACGGGCTGCTGAACACACTGGCCGCACATTGCAGCCAGCGGCCGCGGCGGCTGAACCGCTGTGACGATGCGGCGACGTGGATGGAGACTTACGAAGGCATTGCCGACTTTGCGAGATTTTCCGCGGCGTTGAACTCGGCGGTTCGGACGTTCGACTGCGCAGCATTCACCCGGGGCGAGCGCCATCTGGAATGTTTTATTCCGGACTGATCATCTTCGCGTGGCCACCTGGTCGAACCGGAACCCTGGACGCAAGAGTTGGCCATCGAGGTGGCAGGACAGGATGGAACTGACTGACGCGCACCTGGGCATTATTCGCTATCTGCGCGACCGTGGCGGCACGCACCATGCGCGCATGCTGACGAACGCGCTGGAAGAGAAGTTTGCCAGAATGGGCGGGCACCGGTTTCTCTACAGTCTGTTCCCGATGGGGCCGATTGCCCAGGCCAGCCGCTATGCCGGGCTGCCCATTCCGCCGGGGACCCGCGACCCGTCTTTTGGCTCCATGTATTAAAGTGAAATAGTTCGCCGCCTTTCAGGCGACCTCTTCGACCGGAACGCGCGCGGCCAGGGCGCACAGCAGTTCATAACTGCTGGTGCCCGCGGCTGCGGCCACCACATCCACCGGCAGACCCTCGCCCCACAGCACCACCTGGGTGCCGACGCCGGCATCGGGGAAATCGCTCAAATCCACGCACAGCATGTCCATCGACACCCGCCCCAGGGTTCGGCTGGCGCGGCCGTTGACCAGAGCCGGAGTTCCCGTCGGCGCTTGGCGCGGGTAGCCGTCGGCATAGCCGCAGGCGACCACCCCGACCAGCGTCGGGCGATCGGCACGGAACAGCTGGCCGTAGCCCACCCCTTCGCCCGCTTGCAGCGTCTGCACGCTGATGATTTCCGACTGCAGGGTCATCGCCGGGCGCAGCCCCAGTTCGGCCGCCGTCACCTCGGCAAACGGCGACGCGCCGTAAAGCATGAGGCCCGGCCGCACCCATGCGCCCCGGGTATCCGGGTAGCGCAACAGCGCCGCCGAATTGGCGCTGCTCCAGGGCAGCCCGTGTCCGGCCAATTCGCGCAGAAACGGCTGCAACTGCCAGTCGACCCCCGCGGCCTCGTCTGCCTGGGCAAAGTGGGTCATCAAGGTGATGCCGGCCACCCCGGGCAGGCTTTTTGCCCGCGCGACGATCGCGGCGTGCTCGGCGAGCGGAAGCCCCAGCCGGTGCATGCCGCTGTCGAACTTGAGGAAGACCTGAAGCGGGCGTGCGGGGGGACGCTGCTCGAGCCAGTCGAGGTGCACCGAGTGGTGCAGCACCGGCCACAGATCCAGTTCGGCGCAGGCGGCGATTTCGTCCGCGCCGAAGATCCCTTCCAGCAGCAGGATGGGCTGCTCCACGCCCATCTGACGCAAATTGGCGGCTTCCTCCAGCGTCAACACCGCAAAGCCATCTGCCGCCGCCAGCGCGCGCCGCGCGCGCGACAGCCCGTGGCCGTAGGCATTGGCCTTGACCACCGCAAACACGCATGCCGTCCCCGCGTGACTTCGCACCACGCGCAGGTTGTGCGCCATCGCAGCGACCGAAATTCGCGCCTGGATCGGACGCATCAATTCAGTAGGAACCCGGCTGCGCCAGCGTTTCGAAGCGCGTGTATTCGCCGAGGAAGGCCAGCCGCACCGTGCCGATCGGGCCGTTACGCTGCTTGCTGATGATGATTTCGGCGGTGCCCTTGTCCTGGGTGTCGGGGTTGTAGACCTCGTCGCGATAGATAAACAGGATGACGTCGGCATCCTGCTCGATGGCGCCCGATTCGCGCAGATCCGACATCACCGGCCGCTTGTTGGGGCGCTGCTCGAGGCTGCGGTTCAACTGCGACAGCGCGACCACCGGCACTTGCAACTCCTTCGCCAGACCCTTGAGGGCGCGCGAAATTTCCGAGATTTCGGTGGCACGGTTCTCGCCACCGCCACTGCCTGCCATCAGTTGGATGTAGTCGATGACGATCAGGCCAAGTTTGCCGCACTGGCGCTGCAGGCGCCGCGCGCGCGCGCGCAGCTCGAGCACATTGAGCCCCGGCGTTTCGTCGATGAAGATGGGGGCTTCGTTGAGCTTGCCGAGGGCGTAGGTGAGACGTTGCCAGTCGTCCTCGCCGAGCTTGCCGGTACGCAGGCGGTGCTGGTCGAGCTTGCCGACCGAACCGATCATCCGCATCACCAGTTGCTGGCCGCCCATTTCCATGGAAAAGACCGCCACCGGCAAGCCGGTATCGAGCGCGACGTTCTCGCCGATATTGATCGAGAATGCGGTCTTGCCCATCGAAGGGCGTCCGGCGACGATGATCAGGTCGCCCGGCTGGAAACCCGAGGTTTTCTGGTCGAGGTCGTGAAACCCGGTGGGCACGCCGGTGACGCCGGAATCGTTGTCGCTGTGGTAGAGCTCGTCGATACGCTCGACCACTTCTTTCAGCAACGGCTTGATTTCGGTGAAGCCCGCCTGGCCGCGGCTGCCGGATTCGGCAATCTCGAACACCTTGGCTTCGGCCTCGTCAAGCAGCTGCGAGGCGCTGCGGCCGGCCGGTGCGTAGGCGGTGTCGGCAATCTTGGTCGCCACATCGGCCAGACGGCGCATTACCGAGCGTTCGCGCACGATTTCGGCATAGCGGCGGATGTTCGCGGCCGACGGCGTGTTGCTCGCCAGCGCGACGATGTAGGCCAGCCCGCCCACGCTCTCGAGTTGGCCCAGCGATTGCAGCGCCTCGGTCACGGTCACCGCGTCCGCGGGACGGTTTTCGGCGATCTGCCGCACGATCGCGCGCAGGACCTGGCGATGATCCTGGCGGTAGAAATCGCTTTCCGACACCACATCGCCAATGCGGTCCCATGCGCTGTTGTCCAGCAGCAAGCCGCCCAGCACCGCCTGCTCGGCTTCCAGCGAATGCGGTGGCAGGCGCATTTGCGCCAGTTGGGGATCGGAACTTGTGTTAAATGAATGGATAGCGGCCATGGCAGGATTCTAGTCTTCAGCCCCCCCCACACAAAGGGATAAGGCTGTGGATAAAGCGTGTACAGCCGGGTATACCCTGGAGACGCGCGTAAAAAAAGGGAGCCTGGGCTCCCTTTTTTGACCTGTCCGGCGGCGTTACTGTTGGCCGGTCACCAGCACCGTGATGTTGGCGGTGATGTCGGAGTGCAGCGCCAGCACCACCGGGTATTCGCCGAGGGTCTTGAACGGGCCTTCGGGCAAACGAATTTCCGACTTGGCCACGTCATGACCTTGCGCCTTCAGCGCATCGGCAATGTCGGCGTTGGTGATGGAGCCGAACAGGCGGCCATCGACGCCGGCTTTCTGGCTGATCGTCACGCTGCTGCCTTCCAGCTTTTCGGCACGGCGCTGGGCGTCGACCAGCTTTTCGGCGGCGACGCGTTCCAGTTCGGCCTTCTGCGCGGCAAACATTTCCATGTTGGCTTGCGTGGCGCGGCGCGCACGGCCGGTCGGAATCAGAAAGTTGCGGGCATAGCCGTCTTTCACTTTGACCACGTCACCCAGGTTGCCCAGGTTGACGACTTTGTCGATCAGAATCACTTGCATGGCCGTCTCCTCAATGCAGGTCGGTGTAAGGCATGAGCGCCAGGAAGCGCGCACGCTTGATCGCGGTGCCCAGCTGGCGCTGGTAGTGCGCCTTGGTGCCGGTGATGCGAGCCGGGATGATGCGGCCATTTTCGGCGATGAATTCCTTCAGCACCTCGATGTCCTTGTAGTCGATCTCAACCACCTTTTCGGCGGTGAAACGACAGAACTTGCGACGCTTGAAAAGACCACGGTTGCCGCTGTCGCGGCCGCCTTTTTTGGCGAACTTGCCGCCGGATTTACCACCCATGGGACGTGCCATGATTTATTCCTTTTCGATTCGATTCAATATCAAGATCAGCTGTCGGCTCTTTACGCTGCGTCGATTCAACGCGCCTTCCAGTTTTACCTGCGTTCCGGTGGCCAGTTGCGCCAGTTGGGCGGCAAGCGTTCCGCTCGCCTGTACCGTCAACTCGCATTCCACCTGCCGGGGCTGGGCTGCCACTGTCTGACTGCTGCGGTGCAGAATCACCGCTTCGGCAATCGGCACGCCCGCCGGACTGTAACGCACAGGATCAACCTGGATGACCGCTCCGCTGATGACCAGCCTATTCACTCATTCAGACCACTCGCTCAGGCGGCGGCTGGCTGTTCGACTGTTGCGTCTGCCTTGGGGGCTTCAGCCTTGGCGGCTTCTGCCTTGGCGCTGTCCAGCATGTCGCGTGATTTTTCTTCCTTCATCATCGGCGAGGCCGTGGTCACGGCAGCGGCGTGCTTGATGGTCAGATGGCGCAGCACGGCATCGTTGAACTTGAAGCCATGTTCGAGTTCGTCCAGCGTTTCCTGGTCGCACTCGATGTTCATCAGCACGTAGTGGGCCTTGTGGACTTTCTGGATCGGGTAGGCCATCTGGCGGCGGCCCCAGTCTTCCAGGCGGTGGACAATGCCGCCGCGCGTGGTGATGTTGCCGCGATAGCGTTCGATCATGGCAGGCACCTGCTCGCTCTGATCGGGATGAACGATAAATACGATTTCGTAATGCCGCATCGAGTTTCCTTTCGGTTCAGCCCCCCGCTGCGGTGCGGTGGGGCAAGGTTAAGTAGCCTTGGCCAATAATAACTAAACAGCCGAGGTCAAAAAAACAGTCCCCGGCAAACCGGGGACTGCAAATCATACGCTTCTTGTCCGGCAAATCAAGCCGGGCACCCTGCGTGGGTCACATCACGCAATCGACATAATACATGGCCTTGCCGTCGACCATGTCCTCGACCAGACCGTGCACGTCGGTTTCGAAGCCGGGGAATTTCACGTTGAAATCACGGGTGAACTGCAGGTAGCGCACGATGGTGCTGTTGAAGCGTTCGCCCGGAATCAACAAGGGAATCCCTGGAGGATAGGGCGTCACCAGCATGGCGGTGATGCGGCCTTCGAGCTGGTCGATCTCGACCCGTTCGATCTCGCGGTGCGCCATTTTGGCAAAGGCGTCGGCCGGTTTCATCGCCGGCGCCATTTCCGACAGGTACATCTCGGTGGTCAGGCGCGCCACATCGTTGGCTTTGTAGATGGTATGGATCTGGTCGCACAGATCCTTCAGCCCGGTTTTTTCGTAGCGCGAATGCTTCTCGATGAAATCGGGCAGCACGCGCCACAGCGGCTGGTTTTCGTCGTAGTCGGCCTTGAACTGCTGCAGCGCGGTCACCAGCGTATTCCAGCGGCCCTTGGTGATGCCGATGGTGAACATGATGAAGAAAGAATACAGCCCGGTCTTTTCCACGATGACGCCGTGTTCGGCCAGGTATTTGGTGACGATCGCCGCCGGGATGCCCCAGTCGGCGAAAGCGCCGTCCATGTCCAGCCCCGGGGTGATGACGGTGGCCTTGATCGGGTCGAGCAGGTTGAAGCCGGGCGCGATATTGCCGAACTCGTGCCAGCGTTCTCCGGCCTTCAGCATCCAGTCCTCGCGATCGCCCACGCCTTCGTCGGCCAGCTTTTGCGGACCCCACACCTTGAACCACCAGGAATCGCCGAATTCCGCGTCGACCTTGCGCATTGCACGGCGAAAATCGAGCGCTTCCTTGATCGATTCCTCGACCAGCGCAGGGCCGCCGGGTGGCTCCATCATTGCCGCCGCGACGTCGCACGAGGCAATGATGGCGTACTGCGGCGAGGTCGAGGTGTGCATCAGGTAGGCTTCATTGAAGCGGGTGAAGTCGAGCTTCCGCGTCTCCGAGTCCTGCACCAGGATCTGCGAGGCCTGCGAGAGACCTGCCAGCAGCTTGTGCGTCGACTGGGTGGCGAACACCAGCGCATCCTTGGCGCGCGGGCGGTTCTTGCCGATGGCGTGCATGCCGCGATAGAAGTCGTGGAAGGTCGCATGCGGCAGCCAGGCCTCGTCGAAATGCAGGGTGTCGATGTAGTCGCCGAGCAGTTCCTTGATCATGTCGACGTTGTAGAGGATGCCGTCATAGGTCGACTGGGTGATGGTGAGGATGCGCGGCTTGCGCTTCACATCCTTGGCGAACGGATGCGCGGCGATTTTTTTCTGGATGTTCTCGGGACGGAACTCGTCGAGCGGGATCGGCCCGATGATGCCGTAATGGTTGCGCGTCGGCGTCAGGAAGATCGGGATCGCACCGCACATGATGATGGCGTGCAGGATGGACTTGTGGCAGTTGCGGTCGACCACCACGATGTCGCCCGGCGCCACGGTGGCATGCCACACCATCTTGTTCGACGACGAAGTGCCATTGGTGACGAAAAACAGGTGGTCACAGTTGAAGATGCGCGCCGCGTTGCGCTCCGACGCCCCCACCGGGCCCGTGTGATCGAGCAGCTGCCCGAGTTCGTCCACGGCATTGCAGACGTCGGCGCGCAGCAGGTTCTCGCCAAAAAACTGGTGGAACATCTGGCCGATTGGCGACTTCAGGAAGGCCACCCCGCCGGAGTGGCCGGGGCAATGCCAGGAGTAGGAGCCGTCCGCAGCGTAATGCGTGAGCGCGCGGAAGAAGGGCGGCACCAGCGATTCGAGGTAGGCGCGTGCTTCGCGGCCGATATATCGAGCGAGGAATTCAGGCGTGTCTTCCAGCATGTGGATGAAGCCGTTGAGTTCGCGCAGGATGTCGTTCGGGATATGGCGCGCGGTACGAGTTTCGCCATGCAGGAAAATCGGGATTTCCGCATTGCGGAAGCGTACTTCCTCGACGAAGCTGCGCAGCTTTTGCAGCGCCTTGCTCGTATCCTCGTCGCTGCCTGCGAGTTCCTCGTCGTCGATCGACAACACAAAGGCCGAGGCGCGCGCCTGCTGCTGGGCGAACGAGGTCAGGTCGCCGTAATTGGTGACACCGAGCACCTCCATGCCTTCCTTCTCGATGGCGTCGGCAAGCGTGCGGATGCCGAGCCCCGAGGCGTTTTCGGAACGGAAATCTTCGTCGATGATGACAACGGGAAAGCGGAAACGCATGGCCTGCTCCAGAGGGAAGCCTTAGCCCGGATGTCCCATACCCCGCACTTGCCGACCTTCTGTTCCCTGCGGAACAAAACGCTCGACAATCATCATGCGAATTTATGGGACATCCGGGCTAGAGATGGGCGGATTAAAAGAAGCGGATTATACGAATCCCGCGTGTTGCGCGGGATTAAGTTTTCGGCAGCGTCACGCCGACCTGGCCCTGATATTTACCGCCGCGATCGCGGTACGATATCTCGCACACCTCGTCGGATTCGAGGAAGAGCATTTGCGCCACGCCTTCGTTGGCGTAAATGCGTGCAGGCAGGGGGGTGGTATTGGAAAACTCCAGTGTCACATGTCCTTCCCACTCGGGCTCCAGCGGCGTCACGTTAACGATGATGCCGCAGCGCGCATACGTGCTTTTGCCCAGACAAATCGTCAACACGCTGCGCGGAATGCGGAAATATTCCACCGTACGAGCGAGTGCAAACGAGTTGGGGGGGATGATGCAGGAGTCGCCCCTGACCTCGACGAAGGAGTTCGGATCGAACGCCTTGGGGTCGACAATCGTGGTGTTGATATTGGTGAACAGCTTGAATTCGTCGGCACAGCGCACGTCGTAGCCGTAGCTTGAGGTGCCGTACGACACGATGGGGCGGCCATCAGCCTGCTTGACCTGCCCCGGTTCGAACGGTTCGATCATCCCATGCTCAGCCGCCATGCGGCGGATCCACTTGTCGGATTTGATAGACATGTTTAGGGGTCAGGGGTTGAGGCCAGCATCAGGGAACGCGGCCGGTGGCCGCTCACCCCCTGAATCCTGACCCCCGGCCCCTGAATCCTCCATCAGGTATTGGAAATGACGATGTTGGGAAACTTGGCAGAGTGATCCACTGCAGTTTCGCCAATCTTCACCGCCACGCGGCGCGCGATCTGCTTGTAAATTTCGGTCACGCGGCTATCCGGGGCTGCCACTACCGACGGCTTGCCGGAATCGGTGTCGGCACGAATGCTGCCATCGAGCGGCAGCGAACCGAGGAATTCCACGTTGTAGTCATTGCACATGCGCTCGCCGCCGCCTTCGCCGAAGATGCGCTCTTCGTGGCCGCAGTTCGAGCAGATGTGCAGGCTCATGTTTTCGACCACGCCGAGAATGGGGATGCCGACCTTCTCGAACATCTTCAGGCCCTTGCGCGCGTCGATCAGCGCAATGTCCTGCGGGGTGGTGACGATCACCGCACCGGTCACCGGCACGCGCTGCGCCAGCGTCAACTGGATGTCGCCGGTGCCGGGCGGCAGGTCGACCACCAGGTAGTCGAGTTCGCTCCAGTTGGTGTTGTTCAGCAACTGTTCCAGCGCCTGCGTCACCATCGGGCCGCGCCACACCATGGGGGTTTCGACGTCGATCAGGAAGCCGATCGACATTGCCTGAATGCCATGCCCGATCAGCGGCTCGAGGTTCTTGCCGTCGGTCGACTCGGGCTTGTCGGTAATCCCGAGCATGGTCGGCTGCGAGGGGCCGTAGATGTCGGCGTCGAGCATGCCGACGCGCGCGCCTTCAACGGCCAACGCCAGGGCCAGGTTGACGGCGGTGGTGGACTTGCCGACGCCGCCCTTTCCGGACGCCACGGCGATGATGTTTTTCACGTTGGGGATCAGCTTGACGCCGCGCTGGACGCCGTGCGAAACGATCTTGAAGCTCACATTCGCGGTGGCGCTGGTCACGCCATCGATGGTGCTGAGCTTGTCTTCGACCTGCTGTTTGATGAGGGCCAACTGACTCTGCGCCGGGTAGCTCAGCAAGATATCGACCGAAACGGCGCCGCCGTCGATCTTGATGTTGCGGGCGGATTTGGTCGAGACATAATCCTTGTGGGTGTTGGGATCAGTCAACTCTTTCAGTGCGGTCTGCACCTGAAGTTCAGAAACGGCCATGTTTGCTCCAGCGGGTTAATTAGCAATCGCTCATTTTAACGAATTCCGCCGCTTTGGGTGGATGGAAACGCAGAAAGGACGCGGGTTTCCCTAACATTCGCAGGGACATTCGGGGTGCGCCGGCGTCATCGGGGCGCCCCACAACTCGGGTCAGCAACGCCCCGGCGCAGCTGCGCTTAACGCGCTTAGGCGTAATGCGCCACCAGCACCGCCTCGGGCACGCGCAGCCGGATCGCCGCGACCAGCTCACTGATCGCCCCCTGCCGCGGGCGCAACGACACCCATAGCAGGTTAAGTTTCAGGTTGAGGTCGGCAAATACCACGTCCTGATGCAGCGCAAGCACGGTCTGAATCTCGCGCGAAGTGCGCTCGATCTCGGCGGGCGGACGGCTGCGTAGGCGGGGAATCAGCATCATGAAATCGGTCAGCCGCCGGCCGGCGCTGTCGCGCGTGGGGGCGAGCTGCCACAAGGGCAAACCCGGCACGGATCCGAGGGCAGTCGTCAGCGTGGTTGAAGCATAAATCCGCATCTTCATCACGCCTCCGCCGCCAAGGATTCAGGGCTTCAACTGCATATCCAGCGCCGTTCCGCGCCGGGCAGATGGAGGCCGCACACGTTGCCGCAGATAACGCACGTCCTTGTGCAGATAACGTTCGAGCTCCTCAAGCGCGCGGCGGTAGACCTCGCGCTTGAAGTCGACCACGACATCCATCGGCACCCAGTACTCGTTCCAGCGCCAGGCGTCGAATTCGGGGTGACTGCTGGCACGCAGCGAGACGTCGCAATCGCGCCCGGTCAGCCGCAGCAAGAACCAGATCTGCTTCTGGCCGCGATAGAGACCGCGGCTGTCGCGCCGCGTCCAGTGGGCTGGCACGTCATAACGCAACCATTCGCGCGTACGCCCGAGGATGCGCACATGCGCGGCCTGCAGGCCCACTTCTTCTTCCAGTTCCCGGAACATGGCCTGTTCCGGCGTTTCCCCTGCGTTGATGCCGCCCTGGGGGAACTGCCAGGCGTGCTGGTTGACGCGCTTGCCCCAGAAAACCTGGTTGTGCGCATTGCACAGGATAATGCCTACGTTCGGGCGGTACCCTTCTCGGTCGATCATGGCCGCCACCATCTAAAATATTCGATTATCTACATTCTTTCACACCCTTCGGAAATTGCAAACCTGCCGCGGCTGGAAATCTTCAGTTAACCATTGTTTTAATTCGTATTTTTGCGCCAATACGGGCCGCACAAACCCACCCGATTGGGCGCGTTAATCCAGCAGCGGCGCGATCCCTTCCGCCCACTGAAAATCGCGCGCGAAGCCACGCAGGTCGAGTCCCCAGCGCTTCGACAGGTTTTCCAGTTGCGGGCGTGCCGCCTCGAGCCGCGCGGGCGCATCGGGCTCGGTGAACGCGAACACGATGACATT
>DASTEA010000036.1:0-3698 GCA_035710075.1 Thiobacillus sp. | reverse complement strand
CGAGAAAGCTTTCGACCGCAGGCGGAGGCGGCATGCAGCCTGATCTCAGTCGGCCGAAAGAGCCGCTTGAGGCCTACTCGCTGGAAACCTTGAAAATGGTGGGCATGCTGTCCCGAAAAGGTGTGGTTCACGCGGTGATCAAAACGCCGGACAACACGATTTACCACGTCAGGAAAGGCAATTATGCCGGCCAGAACTTCGGCCTCCTCACGCAGATCGGGGATGGCGAAGTGAGCTTGCGTGAAATTATTCAGGATAGCGCCGGAGATTGGTCCGAGCGCACCAGCACCCTGCTTTTGCAAGAATGATTCTTAGCACCGAATACCAAAGAGGCTGACATGAACGCATTGCCAAAAATTGCCCATAAAATGACCCGTCATCTGTTCGGGATTGCCCTGCTCGCCGGTTTGGCGCTGCCGCTCGCGCTGCGAGCAGCCGATGCGCCCCCCACCGGCAACGCGGTGCAAAGCGTCGAGACCACGACCCTGCCTGGCGGCAAGGTCGTGGTGCGCGTCAACCTGAAAAATGCGCTGACCGCCACGCCGGCCGGTTTCACCGTCGGCAACCCGCCGCGCATCGCGCTGGACCTGCCCGACACCGGCAACGCCATGGGGCGCAACGCCGTCGAGGCCAATCTCGGCCCGCTCACCAGCGTGAACGTGGTGCAGGCCGGGACGCGCACGCGCCTGGTGCTGAACCTGAACAAGCCGGTCGGATACGAAGCCAGGATCGAGGGCAAGTCGCTGCTCATCGCGCTGGGCGATGTCGGCGTCGGGGCCGCGCCGGCGAATGTCAGCCCGCGCTTTGCCGAAGCTGCACCCGGGGGCGCGCGCCACAGCATTCGCGACGTCGACTTCCGGCGCGGCGCGGCGGGCGAGGCACGCATCGTGACCACCCTGTCCGACGCCCAGGCGGGCATCAACATCCGCCGGCAGGCCAACGGCGTGGTGGTCGATTTCATCGGCACCGAACTGCCCAAGGCGCTGCAGCGTCGCCTGGATGTGGCCGATTACGCCACCCCGGTGCAGACCATCGAAACCTATACCCTGGGCGACAACACCCGCATGGTGATCCAGCCCAAGGGCGGCTGGGAGTATTCCGCCTACCAGACCGACAACAGCTTCATCGTTGAAGTCAAGCAGAGCAGCGATGCGCAGAAGAAAACCGCTGACGGCAAGGTGAAATACACCGGCGAAAAACTCTCGCTCAATTTCCAGAACGTCGAGGTGCGCTCGGTGCTGCAGGTCATCGCCGACTTCACCGGCCTCAACATCATCGCCAGCGACTCCGTGACCGGCAACCTCACCCTGCGCCTGAAAGACGTGCCGTGGGACCAGGCGCTCGACCTCATCATGCAGACCAAGGGACTGGACAAGCGCCAGAACGGCAATGTCATCTGGGTCGCGCCCAAGGACGAAATGATGGCCAGGGAGAAGCTCGAGTTTGAGGCCCAGTCCGCGGTGGCCGATCTGGAGCCCCTGACCACCGAATACATTCAGCTCAACTACATGCGGGCCGATGAAGCGCAGACCATGCTGTACGGCTTTGCATCCGGTGCCTTCCTCGCTTCCGCCGGCAACAACGCGGTGAACTGTTCGGCGCAGGCGCAGGGCCTGGGTGGCGCAGCGGCGGCGCAGGCCTCGCAAAAAGGCGAGGGAGAAAACGACCAGAAAGTCCTGACCAAGCGGGGCCGTGCGACCTATGAATTGAAGACCAATACGCTGATCATCACCGACACGACGCGCAAGATTCAGGAAGTGCGCGAACTGCTCACGCGTCTGGACGTGCCGGCGCGCCAGGTCATGATCGAGGCGCGGGTGGTGGTGGCGACCGATGGCTGGAGCCGCGATCTGGGCGCGCGTTTGGGCTTTGTCGCCGCCAACACCGGAAACCTTTTTGGCGACCCGCACCGGGGCGAGGCCATTGGTTTAGGGCAGGCACTGCCCTCCGTCCCCGGCGCAGCCAACCTGGCCTTGTCTTTGCTGAATCTCGCCAACGGCAATCTTCTGAGCCTGGAGTTGCGTGCGCTTGAAGCGGACAACAAGGGCAAGGTGATTTCCAATCCGCGCGTGATGACCAGCAACCAGAAGCCGGCGGTGATTCTCAACGGTACTCAGATTCCGTACATCACCCCCGGGACGGCCAACAACCCTGCGACGGTGACGTTCAAGGACGCTTTCCTGTGCCTGCTGGTCGATCCGCAGATCCTCAACAATGATTCGATCATCCTGACCGTCGAGGTGCAGAAAGACGCCGTGCGCGACATCGCGAACATCGGCGACAATCCAGCAATCGACACCAAGCGGATCAAGACCCAGGTGCGCGTCAACAATGGCGAAACCCTGGTTCTGGGCGGCATTTTTGACGGCAACGAGAGCACGGGCGTGAGCAAGGTGCCGCTGCTGGGCGATATTCCTGGGCTGGGCAATCTGTTCAAGACCACCAGCAAGGAGAACAGCAAGACCGAGCTGATCATTTTCATCACCCCGCGCATCCTCGACGAGCGCCTGTCGATCCGCTGATCGCGGAACGCACCCAAGCGCGGGCATGTCCCGCGCTTTTTTTCGCCCTGATTTTCTCTCCGCGCCTCGCCCTTGCGCCGCTTTCCAATAAGCCACTCTCAATTAGAATGGCGCCATGAGCAAGCAAGACAATCTTTACCTCGTTGGACTGATGGGGGCCGGCAAGACCACGGTGGGGCGGCTGCTGGCCAGGCACTACGGCTGCACCTTCTACGATTCAGACCACGAGATCGTGGCACGCACCGGCGTCAAGATTCCGGTCATTTTCGAGATCGAGGGCGAGGCGGGATTTCGCAAGCGCGAGGAGGCGGTGATTGCCGAGCTGACCGCCCTGTCCGGCATCGTGCTGGCCACCGGCGGCGGCGCGGTGCTGTCGGCGGCCAACCGTGAAAATCTGAAGAAAAATGGCGTGGTGATTTATTTGCGCGGAACGCCCGAGCATTTGTATGAACGCACCCGGCATGACCGCAACCGCCCGCTGTTGCAAACTGAAGATCCGCTGGCCCGACTGCGTGAGCTGTACCAGCAGCGCGACCCGCTGTATCGCGAAGTGGCCGACATCGTGGTGGATACCGGGCGCCAGGGCGTGGGGGGGATGGCCCGCGTGCTTTGCGGCAAGCTGGACTTGTTGAAGAGCGGGCTGCCGCTGCCCGATCCGGCGGGTTGAATGCGGCGAGCCGTCTGCCTGGGATTGCTCTGCCTGCTGACGGAACTGGCCGCAGCCGCGGACTACCGCGTTGTTGCGCAAAATTACCACGATTACTTGCGCCGCCTGCAGCCGGGCGACCGCGTGCTGCTCGAGGCGGGAGATTATCGCCAGGGCCTGCCGCTGAGCGATCTGTCCGGGCATGCCGGCCGGCCGATTGTCATCGAAGCCGCCAACCCGGCCGCGCCGCCGCGTTTCATCGCGCGGCCAGGCGCCAATACGGTCAGCCTGGTCAATGTGCGTCATCTGGTATTGCGCCACCTGCAGCTCGATGGCCGCAACCTGCCGGTGGATGCAGTCAAGGCCGAGGGCCACAGCCGCTATGCCGATTTCATCACGCTGGAACATCTCTACATCCACGATCATGCCGCGTCGCAGCAAAGTGTGGGCATCTCCACCAAGTGTCCGGCATTCGGCTGGGTGATCAGAAACAACCGCATCGAGCGGGTGGGAACCGGCATGTATTTCGG
>DASTEA010000035.1:0-3564 GCA_035710075.1 Thiobacillus sp. | reverse complement strand
CTGAGCGCCCTGTTTCTCGGCGAGGTCATGGGCTATACGCCCTGCGTCCTGTGCTGGTACCAGCGGATCGGCATGTTTCCGCTGGTGCTGATTCTGGCGGCGGGACTGTTTCCGTTCGACCGCAACGTCGTGCGCTACGCGCTGCCGCTGGCGCTGGCCGGCTGGCTGCTGGCGGTTTTCCATTGGGCGGTGGCCAGCGGGATCGTGCCGGAGAGCGCCACGCCATGCAGTCAGGGCGTGCCGTGCTCGGTGGAACTAATCAGTTGGTTCGGCTTCCTGACGCTGCCGCTGCTTTCCGTCCTGGCTTTTTCCGCCATCATCGCGTTGCTGCTTCTGACGCACTTCAAGGCATCCAAATGAAAAAAACGCTGTTTATCGCTGCCGCCGTGATCCTGCTGCTGGCTTTTGTGGGCGGGGCCATTTTCTACGCCACGCAAAGAACCGAACAGGCCGGGCAGCTGGCCTATGAGAACAAGTCGGCACTGGTGCGCGAACATTCGCCAGCGCTCGGGCACGCCGACGCCAGGGTGGAAATTGTCGAGTTCCTCGATCCGGCGTGCGGAACCTGCCGGGACTTCTATCCTTTCGTCAAGGAGATGCTGGCCGCCCACCCGGACCGGATTCGCGTGGTGCTGCGCTACGCCCCGTTCCACCCGAACTCAGACTATGTGGTGGCGCTGCTGGAGGCGGCAAGGAAACAGGGCAAGTACTGGGAAACCCTGGAAGCCCTGCTGGCTGCACAGGACGACTGGGTCGTGAATCACGCCGCGCAGCCGGAACGGGTCTGGCGGCATGTCGAAGGACTCGGCCTGAACCTGACGCAACTCCGCACCGACATGGATTCGCCGGAAATTACCAGGCTGATCGCGCAGGACATGGCGGACGTGAACACGCTGAACATCAACAAAACTCCGGAGTTTTTTGTCAACGGCAAGCCGCTGCCCAGCTTCGGCTACGAGCCCCTGAAGAAGCTGGTGGACGAGGCGCTGGCAAGCGAATATCGCTAGCACCGATTCAAGGCACCGGGAGTTCCCGCTTTTTGTGCGTGAGGCGCCCTGAAACGTTTTAGCCGTGTCGGCTGGCGCGTGCCAAATGGCAGCGCCGACGCCTATCCAGCTATGCGCGCAGTCGCCTCGGCAATCCGCTTGATCATCGCGACAAACCCCGGGTCCTCACCCTGGAACAGGGCCGGCAGCGCCGCCCGGAAGTCTTCGCGCTGGCACCATTCGGTCATGTAGTCCTCCCACGACTGCCACAGCCGCGCCTGCTGCCGGCTCATGTCGTCTTCATACACCAGCACGTAGGCGCGCTCGAAGAGGCTGACCAGAATCGCGAACAGCGCGTGCTTGCGTTCCAGCTGGTCTTCGCTGAGCGCGCCTTTCGCCGCAGGTGACAGCAAATGCAGGTCGGCGTTGTCGATCACCAGCCGCATGAAATCGGCATATTCGTCGGACAGCCGCAGAAAGATTTCCTCCTCGTCGCTCTGCCGGTCGCGCTGACGATCATGGATATAGACGCCGATGGCGAGCGGCAGCCCGACGATGGTGACGACATAGCTGGCCGCTTCCAGCCATTCAAGTCCGCTCATGCTGCCCCCCCCATTCAAGCGCCTCCGGCAAAACCGTTTTGCCGCCACGCTTCGAACACGACCACGCTGACGGCGTTGGACAGATTCATGCTGCGCGAACCGGGCAGCATCGGCAAGCGCAGGCGATGATCGGCGTCGAACTGCGCCAGGCATTCCGGCGGCAGGCCACGTGACTCGGGACCGAACAGCAGCACGTCGTCGGCCCGAAAGTCCGCCGTGGCGTAGTTGCGGCTGCCCTTGGTGGTGAGCGCGAACCAGTTGCGGCCGGACAGGGCCGCCTGCACCGACGCCCAGTCCTCGTGCACCGTCACGCAGGCCATGTCGTGGTAATCCAGCCCCGCGCGCGCCACCTGCTTGTCGGACAGATCGAATCCCAGCGGCTCGACCAGATGCAAACGGCAGCCGGTATTGGCCGCCAGGCGAATGAGGTTGCCGGTGTTGGGCGGAATCTCGGGCTGATATAAAACGATGTCAAACATGCGGCTTGGCCTAAAATAAAAACATTCTTGGAATCCGCCTATTCTATGGTCCCTTACCTCACCACCGCACTCACCGGCCCGCTGCTGGAGCTGGAAAAACGCCTGCTCGACGCCCAGCCCATGATCGAGCACTGGTTTCGCCTGCAGTGGAAGGGACAGTCGGCGCCGTTCTACACTTCGGTGGACATCCGCAATGCGGGCTTCAAGCTGGCGCCGGTCGACACCAACCTGTTTCCCGGTGGCTTCAACAACCTCAATCCCGCCTTCATGTCGCTGTCGATTCACGCGGCGATGGGCGCGGTGGAAAAGATCTGCCCCGACGCGCAGCGTTTGCTGCTGATTCCCGAGAGCCACACCCGCAACACCTTCTATCTGCAGAACGTCGCGGTGCTTGCGCACATCCTGCGCCAGACGGGGCTGATTGTGCGAATCGGCACGCTGATTCCCGAGATCACCGAGCCGACCACGCTGGACCTGCCCGCCGGCGGGCGCCTCACGCTGGAGCCGCTGGTGCGCCGCGGCGGCCGCATCGGGCTGGCGGGGTTCGACCCCTGCGCGGTGCTGCTCAACAACGATCTGTCGGCCGGCGTGCCGGACATCCTGAAAGACATCGAGCAGACCATCATGCCGCCGCTGCACGCAGGCTGGGCGACGCGCCGCAAGTCGCGCCACTTTGCCGCATACCAGCAGGTCGCCGACGAATTCGCGCAGCTGATCGGCATCGATCCCTGGCTGATCGACCCCTACTTCAACCACTGCGGCAAGATCGACTTCCAGGCACGCCAGGGCGAAGACTGCCTGGCCGAAAAGGTCGGCGACATGCTGGACAGGATCCGCGTGAAATACGAGGAATACGGCATCGACCAGCCGCCTTTCGTCATCGTCAAGGCCGACGCCGGCACCTACGGCATGGGCATCATGACGGTGAAGTCGCCGGACGACGTGCGCGAGCTCAACCGCAAGCAACGCAACAAGATGGCGGTCGGCAAGGAAGGGGTCGAAGTCAGCGAAGTGCTGATCCAGGAAGGCGTCTACACCTTCGAGAGCATCAACGGCGCGGTCGCCGAACCGGTGGTCTACATGCTCAACCACTTTGTTGTCGGCGGGTTTTACCGCGTGCACACCGGACGCAGCTCGGACGAGAACCTCAACAGTCCCGGCATGCACTTCGTTCCGCTGGCGTTCGACGACACCTGCCTGACGCCCGACAGCAGCGCCAACCCTGACGCCGCCCCCAACCGCTTCTACGCTTACGGGGTGATCGCGCGGCTGGCGATGCTGGCGGCCAGCATCGAACTCGACGAAACGTTCAACGAGACCGAAAACATGGTCGCCGCATGAAGCTGCTGTTCGTCGTCGATCCGCTGGCAGGCCTCAAGCCCTACAAGGACAGCTCGGTAGCGATGATGCGTGCGGCGGTGGCGCGCGGTCATGCCGTGTTCGCCATCGAAGCGCGCCAGCTGCAGGTGCAGGACGGCATCGCCCGGGCCGCCTGCG
>DASTEA010000034.1:0-7829 GCA_035710075.1 Thiobacillus sp. | reverse complement strand
CGCTGGTACAGCGCCTTGGCGCGCGCCGGATCGCCCAGCGTCTTGGTCACCTCGCCCGCCAGCGCCAGCAGATCGGGCACGCTGGAGAGCTTCTCAGCCGCCTTGTTGAAAATCGCTTCCGCGTAATCCTTGTCGTGCAGGTGCTCGGCGGAGGCGGCCGCCAGCTTGCTGTATTCCACCGCGCGCGAGATTTTCGCCTCGGCCTTTTCCAGCACCTTCTTGGCGAACGCGCTGTCGTCGATCACGCGCATCACGTTCTTCGCGAGGTCGATCAGCGGGTCGAGGTTGTTGGTTTCCTTCAGCGCCTTTTCATAGGCGCCCACTGCAGCGGCCTTGTCGCCCAGCACCTTGAACTTGGCCTCCGCCAGGGCGACCTGCTCCTCGCCCGACATGCAGTAGTCTTCGGCGGTTTGCAGCAGTTCCTCGGCGCGGCCCTGTTCTCCCAGGGCCTTGTAAGCAATGGCGCACGCCGCCAGATCCTTGGTGAACTGGCAGTCGTCCGCCACGCGGTCCATCAGCTCCTTGGCGTAAGCCGCGTCTGCGGGTTCCTGCAGGGCTTCCAGCGCCAGTGCCGCGTAATCGGCGCCGCCGCTGCATTGGGCTTCTTTGGGGGTGAGGGTGTCGCGGGTGGCCATGGGGGATCTCCAGGTAAACGTCATTCAACGCTGCGATTTTCCGCCTGTGGGCGGTGGCCAGCCAATAAGTAATGTCGATGGCGGCATTAGGGCATTGCAAGGTGCGGTGGCTGCAGCACGCCAGGCCACGACCCCGCAGCCCTGCCGATCAATGCTTCGCCGGATGCGGCATCAGTCTGTCGATGTAGGCAATCGAGATGGCCGAGAGGACAAAGGTCATGTGGATGACGGTCTGCCACAGCAGCACCTTGTCGGTCAGGTTGGGGGCGTTGATGAAGGTCTTCAGCAGGTGGATGGACGAGATGCCGATGATGGCGGTGGCCAGTTTCACCTTCAGTACGTTGGCGTTGACGTGCGACAGCCACTCGGGTTCGTCGGGATGGCCTTCGAGGTTCAAGCGCGAGACGAAGGTTTCGTAGCCGCCGACGATCACCATGATGAGCAGGTTGGAGATCATCACGACGTCGATCAGGCCCAGCACGATGAGCATGATGGCTTCTTCCGAAAGCGTGAAGGTGCCGACGACGAGGTGCTGGAGTTCGATCATGAAGTGAAAGACATAGACCACTTGTGCGCCGATCAGCCCGAGATACAGGGGCACCTGGAGCCAGCGGCTGCCAAACAGGATGGTGCTGAGAAAGGTGCCGCGTGCCTCGATGGGCGGGAGAATTTCGGATTTCATACGTTAGGGGCCAGGGTGTTGAATTAAAAAGGACTACAGGACAAAAGAATCACACCTAGAGGACGTAGCGCGCCAGGTCTTCGCGGGCGGCCAGTGCCGCCAAGCGGGAGGTGACCACGTCGGAATCGATTACGTATTCGCCGGAGACGCTGCCGGCGTCGAAGGAAATATCCTCCAGCAGCTTCTCCATCACGGTGTGCAGGCGGCGGGCGCCGATGTTCTCGGTGCGCTCGTTCACCTCGAAGGCAATCTCGGCGATGCGGCGGATGCCGTCGTCGGTGAACTTGAGGGTGACGCCTTCAGTCGCCAGCAGGGCTTCGTACTGGCGCGTCAGACAGGCGTCGGTGGCGGTCAGAATGCGCTCGAAGTCTTCCACGTTCAGTGCCTGCAGTTCGACGCGGATCGGCAGGCGCCCCTGCAGTTCGGGGATGAGGTCGGACGGCTTGGACAGGTGAAACGCGCCGCTGGCGATGAACAGGATGTGATCGGTTTTCACCATGCCGTACTTGGTCGAAACGGTGGTGCCCTCGATCAGCGGCAGCAGGTCGCGCTGCACGCCCTGGCGCGACACGTCGCTGCCGTGGGCATCGCTGCGGGTGGCCACCTTGTCGATCTCGTCGAGAAACACGATGCCGTTCTGCTCGACCGCTTCGAGGGCCTGCTGCTTGGTTTCCTCGTCGTTGATCAGGTGCCCGGCTTCTTCCTCGGTCAGCAGCTTGAACGCTTCGCGCACTTTGAGCTTGCGGCTTTGCCGGCGGCTTTGCCCGATGTTCTGGAACATGCCCTGCAACTGCTGCGACAGGTCTTCCATCCCCGGCGGGGTGAAAATTTCCATGCTGGGGCTGGCCGCAGCGACCTCGATCTCGATTTCCTTGTCGTCCAGTTCGCCTTCACGCAGCATCTTGCGGAAACGCTGGCGCGCCGTGCCATCCTCGCGTTGCGGCGCGGTCTCGCCCAGGCCGACGCTGCGCGGCGGCGGCAGCAGCGCGTCGAGGATGCGGTCTTCGGCGGCCTCCTCGGCGCGGAACTGCACCTTGGACGTGGCCTGCTCGCGCATCTGCTTGACCGCGGTTTCCATCAGGTCGCGGATGATGGTGTCGACGTCGCGGCCGACGTAGCCGACCTCGGTGAACTTGGTCGCCTCGATCTTGATGAAGGGCGCGTTGGCGAGTCGCGCCAGCCGCCGCGCGATCTCGGTCTTGCCGACACCGGTCGGCCCGATCATCAGGATGTTCTTCGGCGTGATTTCCTGCCGCAGCGGTTCATCGACCTGCTGGCGCCGCCAGCGGTTGCGCAGGGCGACCGCGACCGCGCGCTTGGCGGCGGCCTGGCCGACGATGTGCTTGTCGAGCTCGTGGACGATTTCTTTGGGGGTCATTGGGGGGAGAGCAGAGAGTCGAGAGCGGTGAGTGGCAGCACGCTCACAGGGTTTCGATCACGTGGTTCTGGTTCGAATAAATGCAGATGTCCCCTGCAATGGTGAGGCTCTTCTTGACGATTTCAAGCGGGGACAGGTCGGTATTTTCCTGCAGCGCGCGGGCGGCGGACTGGGCAAAGGCGCCGCCGGAGCCGATGGCGGCGATGCCGAGTTCGGGTTCCAGCACGTCGCCGTTGCCGGTGATGATGAGCGAGTGCTCGTGGTCGGCCACCACCAGCATGGCTTCGAGCCGTCGCAGCATGCGGTCGGTGCGCCAGTCCTTGGCGAGTTCGACTGCGCTCCGCAGCAGATGTCCCGAGTGCTTGTCGAGCTTGGCCTCGAAGCGCTCGAACAGGGTGAACGCGTCGGCGGTGCCGCCGGCGAATCCGGCCAGGACTTTTTCCTGGTACAGCCGCCGCACTTTGCGCGCAGTGGATTTGATGACGATGTTGCCGAGGGTGACCTGGCCGTCGCCGCCGAGGGCAACGGCAGACCCCCGTCGAACGGAAAGAATGGTGGTACCGCGATATTGTTCCATGGGCGGGTTGTCCTGAAAAAAAGTAACCGCGAAGGATGCCAGGTGGTGCCAAGCGGCGCGCTGCCAGATTTTGCCTTGCCCGACCTGGTGCCCTTTCTTGCGGTCAAACCAGGGCGCATGAATTACAGGGTGGCAGGCAATGCCGGAACCCGCTTGCCAGCAAGCGATGTCAGTCCGGATGGCGCGGCACAAGCTGCGCCAATTGGTCGATTCCCATGACGCGGAAAAGTTCGTGAATGAGCGCGTTATGGCCGCGCAGGGTGATGGTCTTGCCGCTGCCCAGGCACTGCATCAGCACGCTGATGAACTGGCTGACGCTGCCGTAATCGACACGGGTGACCTGGGATAGGTCGACCAGCACATCATCATGGGTGGCCGCATAGCTGCCAAACTGCTGCAGGGCGCTGTCGTTGGCTGGCGTGATTTCGCCGCTCAGCCGCAGGGCATCGTCCAGCGGTTCGGCGGGCGCCGCCTTCACCACTTCGGCGGCCTGCACTTCGCTCCACGAAGGCGGCGACACTTCAAACCGCACGGCATAGTCGACCGCCAGGTCTTCGAAGTTGTCCTGCAGGCCAAGCGTCTGGTAGAGCTCCAGCAGCAGCAGCCAGTGCACCGCGCGGCTGTGGGTGGCACGGTTGAGGTCCTGCAGCAATGCGCTCAGCGTATCGACACCGCCGACCTGCAGCTTGCGCTTGGCCTTGCGCGCGGCGGCGAGGATCTTGGCGCACTCGTCGGCGCCGGCTTCATCGATCATTGCGATGCGCGAAAAGTCGATCCGTACCACGGCATTCTTGGCGGTGGACTCGACGCCCTCGCGCAGCGTGGCGGCCGCAGTTTTATCGAGCAGGCCGGGCAATGCCAGACTGGCGGCCTGCGCCTGCTGGGGTTTGGCTGCGCCGTTCCCCATTTTTTTCCATAGCGGCGGCGAGGTCTCGAAACGCATCGCGTAACCCAGCGCCAGCTGCTCGAATTCTTTTTCGCGGTTCTGGACACAGTAAAGATCGAACAGCATGTGCCAGGCGCGGCGATCAACCATTGCCAGCATGCCCCGCAGCATACGCTCGACCACGTCGGACTGGCCGCTGGCATACAGGATGGCCGCTTCGTCCACCGGCGACTGCGGCGCGCCGCTGGTTTCTTCCACCACGATGCCGCTGGTTCCCATGCTCATGGCGAACGGGGCTTCGGTGGGTTGAGCGCCCGTGGCGGGAGCAGATGCCGACGCGGGTTTTTGCGCGGGGCTGGGCGTCTTGTCCTTGCTTTTTTTGAAAAACGGGAGAGCCACAGAATGGGAGCGTCGGAAAGGAAGAATCAATGGCAGATACTAGCGCTGTCCCCCGCTTGCAGCAAGCCGCAGCAGCTTGCCGGCGAGCAGAGCAAACACGGCCAGCGCAATGACGATCGCGGGTCCAGCCGGCCAGTCGAACAGGGCGGACGCCGTCAGCCCTGCCGCAAATGCCAGGGTGCCCACCGTCCAGCCTGCCAGCAGGCCGGGGCGCACCGGCAGACCGCGTACCGCCAGCGCCGGCAGGATCAGGCTGGCGAATACCAGGTACACCCCGACCAGTTGTACCGATGCGGTAATCGCCAGTGCGAAGACCAGATAGAACCCGAGTCCACCGAGACGTTCGCCGCGCCAGGCCATGAGTGCCAGCAAGGCGCCGTAAAGCACGGCGATCCGGGTCGCATGCTCGGATGTCGCCCACAGAATTTGCCCGGTGAGCAGTTCGGCCAGGTGTTCGCCGCCGTTCGGGTCACCCGCCAGCAGCAGCACGGCGAGGCTGGCGGCGACCACGAAGGTGGAGCCGATCAGGGCTTCCTGAATCTGCGGCCAGCGCCGCTCGCATCCGGCCAAGAGCGCCGCGCCGACCAGCGCGGCGGCCGCCGCTGCCAGCTGGGTGGGCCAGCCATCGGCGGCGAGATCGAGCGCGTGCGCCGCGACCACGCCGAGCACGGCCAGCTGCGCCACCGCCAGGTCGAGAAAGATGATGCCGCGCGCCAGCACCCGGCGCCCCAGCGGGACGTGGGTGGACAGCACCAGCACGCCGACGATGAACGGCCACGCCAGCAGATCGAGCGGGGCCGCGTTCATGGCGCCGCTTTCAGCAGCTGCTCGATGGTGTCGTCGAACAGGCCGAACAGATCGTCTGCGCGTGCATTGCCGCCCACGGTGAAGGGCAGCGCCAGCGCCGGGATGCCGCTGCGCTGCGCCAGCCAGTCGGCCGGGCGCGGGCTCTGGTAGGCGGCGCGCAGCACGGCGCGCGCAGGCGTGGCCTGCAGCTGCGCGGCCACCCGGGCGAGATGGCCGACCGAGGGGGCGACGCCCGGCTTGGGTTCAAGCACCGCCACCTGCTTCAGCCCCAGCCAGTTTTCCAGATAGGGGAAGCCCGCGTGCTGCACGACCACGGGCATCCCCCGCAGCGGAGCGGCCTGCTGCTCCCAGCGTGCGATGGCGGCCTGCCAGCGGCTCGAGAAATCTTTCCAGCGCGCCTGATAGAGCGTCGCCTGCGCGGGGTCGAGCTCGGCCATGCGGCGGGCGAGCGCCTCGCCGACGCGGGCGATGTTGCGCGGGTCGGTCTGGATATGCGGATTGCCGGCGGCGTGGACGTCGCCCGCCGACCGGTCGAGCGCGGCGGGTTTGTCGAGCAGCCGCACGTACTGGGCCGCCATCAACTGTCCCGGCCGTCCGGTCTGGATCACCGCGTTGCCCGACTCGGCAAGGATGACAGGCAGCCAGCCGATTTCCAGCTCGGCGCCGGTGCACACCAGGAGATCGGCGTTGCGTGCGCGGGCGATGAGCGAGGGCCGCGCTTCGATGCGGTGCGGGTCCTGCATCGCCGTGGTGGCGGTGTAGACGCTGACCTGCGCGCCGCCGATTTCTTTTGCCAGCGCGCCCCACTCGGGTTCGCAGGCAAAGACTTTCAGCGCCGCGTGCGCTGCGCCCGGCACCAGGATGGCAGCGGCCAGCAAGCCGACCAGGCTACGCAGGAACGGGGCTTTTAAAAAAGATGTTTTCATGTCGCGCTCCTCAGAATTTGTGCGCGCCGTGGCTGCCCAGGCTGTGGATGTACTGCACGTAGAACTGGTTCTCGTCGACGTCCTGCTGGGCCTCGTCGCGCGAGTATTGCAGGCGCAGGCGGGAGAATTCCGACGGGCTGTAATCGAGCATCAGGCTGTGGCGGCGCGGGTCGTAATCGGCGAGCGACGCCAGGGTTGCCCCGGCATCCGCGCCGTCGAACACGACGTCGCCGCGGAACAGCTGGTCGTAGCGGTAGCCCACGCGCCAGTGCGGCATGAATTGATCGACGCCTTGCGCGTAGAGTCCCGACTGGTCGGCCGAATAGGGGCCGGAAATGTCGCCGTTCAACGCGCCCGATTCGCGGCGCTGGAAGTATTCGGCGGCGAACTTGAAGTTCCGCTGCGTGGCGTTGCCGTTGGGCGCCCATTTCCACACGAAGTCGGCGAGCCAGGTGCGGCTCTTGCCGGAGAAAGCGCCTGCCACATCAAGGTCGCCGAGGTCGCGGCCTTCGAAGGCGCGCCCCTGCGGCCGCGCGTGCAGATACGCCAATCCGGCGCGCCAGCTGTGCGACGTGCCGACGTCGTCGCCGACGTGGCCGAACAACGAGAGGCTGGGGAAGCCGTTGCTGTCGCGTTCGGTGCTCGGGAAGGCGCCGCCGCGTCCGGCTTCCGCGCCGAATTCGAGGAAGGTGTCGGTCGGCGCCAGCCACTTCACTTGCAGGCCGTCCTGAGCGTAGCCTTCTCCGAACAAGGCGTCGTAAACCAGGCTGTTGGTGGCGAAATCCCAGGCGTGCGGATGCTGTTCGTTCTGGTAGCCGATGCCGGAACGGAAGCGTCCGCCCTTGATCGATAGCCCCTGCCCCAGGCTGGTGGTCTGGAACCAGGCTTCCTCGACGCCGACCTCGCCGTCGGCCAGCACGGCATTCAGGTAGCCGCGGAAGTACGGGTCAATGCTGGCGGACAGCACCAGTTCGCTCTCGTCCACCGAGAACCCGCGTGACGGACCCTCCGCGCCGGAGGGCAAGAAGCCGGTGATGCCGCGGTCGGCGCGGTCTTCCAGATGCGCGTATTTGCCTTGCAGGATGAGCGAGGCATCGGGGTTGAAGCTGGAACGGACGGGCGCGGGTTCTGCCGCGACCGCGGCGTCGGCGGTCTGGGTTTCGGTCTGTTGCAGCCGCGCTTCCAGTGCCTGGATGCGCGCCTCGTAGGCGGTTTTCAGTTCCTGCAATTCAGCACGCAGGGCGTCGAGTTGGGGGTCGGCATGAACCGGAAAGGCGGCCGTCAGCGCGGCCGCCAGCAGGGCGGGTCGTAACATGGTTGAGCTCCATCAAAAACGAGAACGCGGTCGGCTGGCCTTGCGGGCTTGCGGGGCAGCGACAGTCAGGTCCGGATTTCAGATGGCGGCAGGTGGGGCGCGGGCTTGCGCGAAGTGGGGCGAGACGGCGGCAGGCGGCAGCGCCGCGTCCGCCAATTCGGTGTGGCGGGTGGTTTCGATGGGCAGGCTGAACACCGTCGCTGGCGCGGCGCTGCCGAGGTTGG
>DASTEA010000033.1:0-4525 GCA_035710075.1 Thiobacillus sp. | reverse complement strand
ACTGACGCGATTCACGCAGGAACGACAGCAACGCCGCGGACAACACCTGCTCCGCCTCGGCACGCTCGACCCGCGGCCGCCGCGGCAGGTCGAACGCGTCGGCGCAACTGTCCAACCACTCACCCATTTTCAGCGGATGCGCGTCGACCGCATGGTAGATGCGTTGCGAGCGCCCGCGGAACAGCGCCGCCCACGCCAGGCGCGCCAGGTCGTCGGCATGGATGTGGTTGGTATAACTGTCGTCCTGCGCAGCCAGCGCCGGGGTGCCACGCTTGATGCGTTCCAGCGGCAGGCGGTCGGCGGCGTAAATGCCCGGCGCGCGCAATATCGTCACCTGCACCCCCTGCGTTCGGCCCCAGTGGCGCAACTGGCGCTCGGCATCGACCCGCCGCACCGCGCGGGCAGTCACCGGCGCCACCTGGCGCGTTTCGGCGACCCAGTGGCCGCCGCAGTCGCCGTACACGCCGCTGGTGCTGATGTAGACCAGCGCGCCCGGGCGGCGGCGCAAAATGGAACACGCCGTCGACGCGTGGCAGATGCGTAAGCGTGCCCGGCGCATCCAGGTCGCCGACAATCGGCGTCACGCCGAGGGCGCGCAAGTCGGTGACGCGTTCCGGACGGCGGATCACGCCGATAAATTCGGCCTGGCCGGCATAACGCCGCACCAGCCGCTCGGCGACATCGCCAAACCCCACAATCAAGATTTTTTTCATGCTGCCGTAACCCTATCCGCGCAAGGGTAAAAACCCAGCTCAATCAAGCGATAATTTACCGGTTTAATCACTGCATTTTAAGCGCACATCATGCCGTATCAGGTCACCATCCAGCCAAGCGGCCACCAGTTTGTCGTTCTGGACCACGAAACCATCCTCGAAGCCGCACTGCGCGAGGGCTTTGCCCTGCCCTATGGCTGCCGCAACGGCGCCTGCGGCGCCTGCAAGGGCAAGGTACTGTCCGGCCAGCTCGATTACGGCGTGCATTCCGCGACGGCGCTGAAGGACGCGGAAAAGGCACAGGGACGCGCCTTGTTCTGCCGCGCCAAACCCCTGAGCGACATGGTTATCGAAGCCAAGGAAATCGGCGCTGCCAGGGATATTGTGGTGAAGACGCTGCCGTGCCGGGTGGAAAAGCTGGAAAAGCGCGCCGACGACGTCATGGTGATGAAGATCAAGCTGCCGGCCAGCGAGCGCCTGCAGTTCCTCGCCGGCCAGTACATCGATTTCCAGCTGAAAGACGGCAAGACGCGCAGCTTCTCGCTCGCCAATCCGCCGCACGACGACGCGCTGCTGGAATTGCACGTCCGCCATGTGCCGGGCGGCCTGTTCACCGAGCAGGTGTTTTCCACCCTGAAGGAACGCGACATCCTGCGCCTGAAAGGCCCGCTCGGCAGCTTTTTCATTCGCGATGATTCCGACAAGCCGATGATCTTCATCGCCGGCGGCACCGGCTTTGCGCCGATCAAGAGCATGCTGGAGCACGCCTTCGCCGAACACACCGATCGCGAACTGGTGCTGTACTGGGGGGTGCGTTCGCTGAAGGATCTGTACATGCCCGAACTGCCGCAGCAGTGGATGGCCGAGCATCCGAATTTCAGCTTCATCCCGGTGCTGTCCAACCCGGCACCGGGCGATGCGTGGCAGGGCCGCACCGGCTTCGTGCACGAGGCGGTGCTGGCTGATTTTGCTGATTTGTCGGGCTATCAGGTATACGCCTGCGGCGCCCCCGCCATGGTCGACAATGCGCGCACCGCGTTCACGCAAACGCGCAATTTGCCCGAAGACGAATTCTTCGCCGATCCCTTCCTCTACGCGGCGGACGCCGAGACCGAAACCGCCGCCTGAGGGCGGGGCGAGCTGGCAATTCCGCCCGGATACAAACCAGGCGGGCTTGCCGCTCTGCCGGGGCTCAATTTCGAGCTTACAGCTCGCCTTTGGCGCCCGCCTGCATGATCTCGATCAACGACTTGCGCACCGCGTTGATGCGGGCTTTCAGCGCCGCCGGCAGGCGCTTTTCCTGCGCAACCGCATCGATATTGACGTCCATCATCACCAACCAGCCCTTGCCGCTGGCGGCCTCGATGAGGGCGATGCGGCACGGCATGTAGACGGAAAAGTCCATGTTCACGTCGATCAGGTCCTTGGCAAGCACCGCATCGCAAAACTGGAAGATGGTGATGGTGCGCTGCGGCTTGCCCGTGACGGCCTCCACCTGTTTGGACAGCGGGAGTTCCGCCACCAGCTGCAGGTTCAGTGCATTGGCTCGCAAGCGCATCGATTCCGCCGCCTCGCTCATGCTGACGGCGGGATCGATGGCCACCTTGTAAACATCGCTCTGCGCCGTCTGTTGAGCCTTGGGCGCCGCGGCCCAGCTGGGGGGCGCGGACAGCAACAGCGTGCTCAGTACAAAACCGGCCACTCCGGCAAGGAAAGTCGTGCGCATGGAAACACTCCTTTTGAATATCAGGAAAGTCTAATAATACACGCGCCCCGTGGCGCCGACCCTGCACAGATGTGCCAACCGGAAGCGGGTATTTTGCCGCTAAAACCCTACTGCGCGCGGCACAGCGCCAGCGCCTTTTGATAATGCCGGCAGGCTTCGCCCGGCTGGCCACTCTGGGTCTTGAGTTCGGCCATCCGGATATGGCCTTCGGCACTGGGTGCAATGGCGAGGCTGGCTTCCAGATAGCTCTGCGCCTTGCCCCACAATTCCTGCACGCTGCACAGCTGCGCCAGCGTCAGCAGCAACTGGGCGTCGCGCGGGTGGGCGTTCAGCCATTTCTCGGCCTGCTCGATCTGCCGCGTCGGGCTGCTGCCGCGCGCTTCGCCATACAAGACCACCAGCTCCTCGTGCCACTCGCGGTTGAGTGCGGCTTCCAGTACGTCGAGCGCGGTGTCGTGGCCGCCGCGCTGCATGAAGGCACGCGCGGCGGCGCGCGCCACCCAGGGATCGACCTTGGAATCGGCTGGAATCTTCTTCCAGTACTCCAGCAGACCACGGTCGTTTTCGGCGCGGCGCTTGAGATTTTCAGCATAGGCCATGCGGCGAATTTGGGTGGCGACGCCGGGCTCCAGCGCATTGCCGCGCATCAGCGCGTCGAGCAACTTGTCGACCTCGTCCCACTGCCCGGTCATCTGGCGCGCCTTGAGTTCGAGCCGCAACAGCGCGGTGTGCTGCGGCGCGATCTCCTTGGCGCGATTGATCGCCACCAGCGCTGCCGCCGCGTCCTTGGCGTCTAGACGCGCCTCGGCTTCAAACAGCAGTGCTGCGAGTTCGGCGCCGTGCTCAGTCGCGTCCTGAAGGTGGCGCACGCGCTGCGGAACGGCACGCATTTCCTGCGCGGCGCGCGCCGCCAGCACACGCGCCAGCCCGAGCCGGCTAGCGTCGCCTTGCCATTGCCCGAGCGATTGCTCGGCGTCCTGATAGCGGTATTCGGTATACGCCTTGAGGCCGCCGACAAAATTCTCGTCGCGCTTTTTGGCGGCACGGCGCGCGCGCTGTTCGCGCACGATGCCGGGCAAATTGAGGGTAAGCATGGCCAGCCGCAGCAGCACGACTCCCCCCACCACCAGGCCGACCAGCATCAGCACGAAGCTGATGAAGGACACCTCCATCCGCCATGGCGGATACACCAGCACCACATAGCCGGGGTCGTAGCGCCCGGCCATCGCCAGCGCGATGGCCAGCACCGCGACGAAGAGAAATGAAATCAGCCAGCGCATTACGGATTCCCCTTGTACGCTTCGAGCGCGGCGAGGCTGGCGTCGATACCGGGCAGTTTTTGGGCGACCTGCAGGCCCGACAGACGCTTGATCTCCTTCAGCGCGGCGGCGACACCGGCGTCACGCGTGTTGAAGTAGCGGCTCAACAGCTCCGACACCGCGTGCAAATCAGCCCGGAACCCCGCCTGGTCCTGCGACAGCAGCGCCAGCCGTGCCGAGAGCAGGCGCAGGCGCAGATTCTCGCGCAGGAAGTAAGCCTGCTCGGGCGGCAGCAGCACCGCCTCGTTGCCATCGATGCGGCGTATCTGCGCCAAGCGCTTCAACTCGGCCCACAGTTCCTGGCCGATATCGGTGGCCCGGCCGCCGACACGCGGCGCCGGCGCTGCTTCGGAAACCTGCGCGCTGGCCAACGGCCAGCTGGCATGGCGCGCGACCAGCGCCTCGATGCGCGCGCTCAGCCCCACTTCGTCGAGCGAGGGCACTGCGCGCAGGTTGGCCAGGTCGGTCGCAATCGCGCGGCGCAGCGCTGTGAACTGCGGCTTGTCGAGGCGCTGCAGGCGGTTATCGGCGCCTTCCAGCGCAATGATCGCTGCCTTGACGTTGCCTGCCAGCTGCAACTGCTGCGCGGCAGTGAGCAGAACCTGCTCGATTTCTGCCAGCGTCCACTGGTCACGCCCCTGCGACAAGTCCTTGTAGAGCGCTTCGAGCGAAAGCTGCTGTTGCTGCGACGTCGCCATCTGGCTTTCGATGCGGGCGACCTTTTCGCTGACCTGTCGCATCGCGTCGTCGGCATTGCGCGCCAGCAG